>JAEDJH010000064.1 GCA_016296415.1 Clostridia bacterium
GGAGAGCCAAGTACCGCGCCCAACGCACTACACCGAACGGTGTATAGGTGTATAGAAGTGCGCCCTTTTGTCTGTTCGATAAACCGGTATTTGTCTAACTATTCAACTATTTTCTTATCACCAAAATACTGCATTAGTATCAAAATCAAAGCGCTACCTGCAAGTAACCCATCCATGATTCCTGCAGGCAGTAGAAATGTCATTAACGCAAGTGTAATCACACAGTTAATTACAGATAATACCAGCCCCCACATCTTATTTTTTAACAACCCTATAGCACCAATTAGTCTAAATACACCGTACATTGCACCCATGACTATCATCATGGTCAGATTATCTTGATAATATGGGAGTTTAAATGAGAAGTATTGGGAAATATCGAATTTATCTGTTCCCAATATCAAGGCAGGAATAAAGCAGAAAACACCGCCAAGTTCCATACAACCGCCATGTATTATCATTAGGAATGCAGCTAATTTGTACTTCTTCATAAATTGTGTACTCCTTCGTCAAATTCCAGCTTGTTTAGCCGAGTACATATTATCATAATTTGCCCATATATACAAGAGCAGTCACAGCAGATGAAACCGCTGTGACTGTTTACTGTCTTACGACCCCCGCCCGTTTGCCGTGGGCTTTCCTTTTATTCCTGCTCCTTCATCTGGCGTGAAAACTCTTTCATGCGCTGTTCCTTTGTAAGAAGCCTTTTACGCATCCTTATGCTCTTGGGCGTTACCTCCACAAGCTCGTCGTCGGCAATAAACTCCAGACACTGCTCAAGCGTGAACACCGTATGCGGCGTAAGTCTGAGCGCCTCGTCGCTTCCCGATGCACGCATATTCGTTACGTGCTTTTTCTTGCAGACGTTTACGACTATATCCTCGTTTCGGGAGCATTCTCCGACGATCTGCCCCTCGTACACCTCAACGCCGGGACCCACGAACATCCGACCCCTGTCCTGCGTATTGAACAGACCGTAGGTCGTGGTTTCGCCAGTTTCGTGCGCCACGAGCGAGCCCCTCATGCGCTCGTCTATGTCGCCCTTGTAAGGCTCATAGCCGTGGAATATGTGGTTCATCACGCCGTTGCCCCTCGTGGCGGTCATAAGCTCGCTTCGGTAGCCGAACAGCCCCCTCGCCGGTATGCGGAACATCAGCCTCGTGCTGCCCTCCGCCTCGGATATCATGTCGAAAAGCTCCGCCTTTCTCGTGCCGAGCCCCTCCATGACCGCACCGACATATTCCTGCGGCACGTCTATGGTAAGCTCCTCTATCGGCTCAAGCAGCTCGCCGTTTTCACCGTAGTGAAATATTACCTTGGGCTTCGATACGGAAAACTCGAAATCCTGACGGCGCATCTGCTCGATAAGCACCGAAAGATGCAGCTCGCCCCTGCCGCTGACCTTGAAGCAGTCGGTGGACTGCGTGTCCTCGACACGCATGCTTACGTTGGTTTCTATCTCTTTATAAAGTCTGTCACGGATATTTCTCGACGTGACGTACTTACCCTCCCTGCCGGCAAACGGGCTGTTGTTTACCATGAACATCATGGTTACGGTCGGCTCGTCGATATGCACGAACGGAAGCGGCTCTATGCAATCCACGGCGCACACCGTTTCTCCCACGCCGATGTCGGCAATGCCCGCCACGGCAACGATGTCGCCGGCAGCGGCTTCTTCGGTCTCTATCCTCTTGAGTCCCTCAAAGCGGTAGAGCCTCGATATTTTAACCTCGGTCTGCCCATGCTCGCCACAGAGCACCGCCTGCTGATTGCGCTTCACCTTGCCCCTTGCGACTCTGCCGATGCCTATCCTGCCGACGTAATCGTCATAATCGACGGTCGAGAAAAGTATCTGAAGCGGTGCGTCGGGATCGCCCTCCGGCTCGGGAACGTGCTCGATTATGGTGTCAAAAAGCGGTCTGAGATCCTCGCCCATATTCTCGGGATCGAGGCTCGCAAGTCCCTCCTTCGCCGAGGCGTACACTATGGGGAACTCAAGCTGGCTGTCGCTTGCGCCAAGCTCCATGAAAAGGTCTATGGTTTCGTCCACCACCTCATAGGGGCGTGCGCCCGGGCGGTCTATCTTGTTTATTACGACGATGGGTTTTTTATCAAGCTCAAGCGCCTTTCTCAGCACGAATCTCGTTTGCGGCATACAGCCCTCAAACGCATCGACGAGCAAAAGCACGCCGTCAACCATCTGGAGTATCCTCTCCACCTCGCCGCCGAAGTCCGCATGGCCCGGGGTGTCCACGATGTTGATGCGATAGCCGTTGTAATTGACCGCCGTGTTTTTTGACAGGATGGTTATGCCTCTCTCACGCTCGAGGTCGTTTGAGTCCATGACACGCTCGACGAGCTGTTCGTTGGTGCGGAAAATGCCGCTTTGTCTGAGCATTTTATCGACCATGGTGGTTTTGCCGTGGTCAACGTGAGCAATTATGGCAATGTTTCTTATGTTGTTCATAGTTCCCCTCTGTTACCTTAAAATCAACCTTTTTATTATATACCTGTTTTGCAAAAATGCAAGGTTTAAGGGAAGAAAAAAACGCCGAGCCCGGTGGATTCGGATAAAGAGAAAGTATGGAGACTGCGTCCTCTGCAACCCCAATCGTGATGCTTCCACCCCCCAAGTTGGGTCGGAACGTCCGGGGGTAGGGGGCGACAGCCCCCTAAATGGGGGTGGTGGGCGGGTGCTGCTATAACCGCAAAGCAGCTCGGTTGGTGAAGAACAAACCAAAACCACCGACCAACCCCACCCAACCCACCTGCACGGTAAGGCGAAGCGGTGCACAGACCAAACCCTACGGCACAAGGAGCTGCCTCACATTCCGCTGGGGATAGATGGTCGGAATACAATTTCCCCTAAAAAAGCGGCAAACCCTTTCGAGTTCACCGCTCCATGCTGCCTAAGGGCGTTAAAATATCCCGAGCTTCTCCGCCGCATGGCTGCTGTACCACCGCTTGACCGACAATGCGCCGAGCGCAAGCGTCAAAACAGCCAACACCGCCGCCGATATAAGCGGCTCACAGAGCATGGGCTGCCCGAACGCTCCGCCGATTAAAGACGTGGCGTGCGCAAACGGGTTGAAGCAGTACGCAAGCCTTGCGGACTCCGAAAGCGCACCGAGGTCTGAATAGAACGGCGTGAGCATGACGATTATCATGTACAGCATATTTATCACGGGCGAAGCAATATTGGGGTTTTTGAAAAGCCCACCCAAAACCATCGCCATTGCGGACAAAACCAGGCACGCAAGCACTATGGAAACGACGAGCAAAAGCGCATCTGTTCGGGCGTTTGCCGCCAAATTTATGACTGTCAGCACGACCAAAAACGGCAGCGCAAGCAGTGCATGATAGACACAGCCGCCGATATGCACAAACAGCGGACGCACCTTATACGTTGCATATTGCTCGATGACGGCAATTCCGTTCGAGTTTGCAATCTGCGACGCCTGCATATTGATAAACAGCGAGAACAGCATCGATGTAAACAGCCCTATGGCGTAAACCTCTATCGGCTGTGCGCTGCCTGCCGAAGCAAGGCTTATCAGCAGGTAGGAGCCGGGGAAAATTATTACGAGCATCAGATATTGCAGCAAAAAGAACCTGAGATTTTTGAAGTCTATCCATATACTCGTGCTTATCGTATGCAGCATATCAGTTCCCCTCCTTTTTATTCAGCATAGCAAGCATCCCCTCATAGAACGCAGGATGTTCGCAGTTCAGGCTCGTTATGGCGACCGATTTTGTGAGCTCGTGAAGCACATCGAGCATCGCCGCTATGTCATTTGTGACTATGGAAAGCTCTTTCCCCTCGCTGCTGTAGCTGCGGTCGGCTTGGGAAAGTACGCTTGCCGCACGCTCCGGATCATCCACAGTTATGGTACAGCGGCAAAATTCATCCTTGACCTCTTGAGGGCTTCCCGAGAATATGACCCGGCCGTTTTTGAGTACGACGAGCTTCGTGCAGAGCTTTTTCACCTCGGATATGTCGTGCGAAGAAAGAAGTATCGCACGGCCACGCCTTTGCTCGTCGAGTATGAGCTGCCAAATATGCTCCTTTGTCACCACATCGACCATTGACGTGACCTCATCCATGACGAGGTTTGCCGCATCCTGCACCAGCATACAGCCAAACGAAAGCAGTTTTCTCTGTCCGCCCGACAGCGTATATGACGGCTGCTTCGTGTTTTTGGCAAGCCCCGTCCTTTCGAGCACGCTGTCGATACGCTCCGCCGCCGTCCTTTTGGGAACGCCCAAATATTTCGCCGTCGCAAGCAGCGATTCACGAACGGTCAGCGCAGGATATATGGCAGGCATTTGCGGAATATAGGCGATGTTTTGCACGTTGTTTTCCTTGCCGTCAACGAGTATCTTGCCCTCGCCGATTTTCAGCACGCCGAGCATCTGCTGCATGAGGGTGGTTTTGCCCGAGCCGTTCGGGCCGACCAAAGCGACGATTTCGCCGTGGTTAACGGTGAAGCTGATGTCGTTATTCGCCCGTATTCCCGTGGGGTAGGTTTTGGAAACGTTTTGGATTGAGATCATTTTTGAGATCCTTTCGCTTTTTGATACTTAATAATTTTATTTTCGACTACATACGGCAACAGCCGTTCAAACAGGTCTTTTCTGCATTCCAGTTTTGACATAACGCATCCCCCGTAGCATAAGCCGCCGTATATGCACATTTCTACACAAGCTTTTCTTTCATAAATCGCATTATACCATTCATCGTCGTGTATTGCAAATCGTGCATCGTCCGTTATCATACCCACCGATTTTTCATATAAACGGGCGGGGCATATATACACATTAAGATTTTCATCAACAGCAAAGGAATTTCTCATCGTTGCAACGCACGGCGCATATTCAATCGACGGCATTGTATCGTAACCTTTGCTCTGCGCATATTCTATTAAATCTAATATGTCAACTATGTCCTTAAGCTCGGGTTCGTTTTTTCTTTTCTGTCCACTAAATACAGCCGCTAAACCAACCTGAATTCTATCGCCATAACGTTCCGCCAACGAATCTATAGCTCTCTCGTAGGGCTTGAAATCATAGGAAGCCACATTAATTCTAATACACACCTTTCCGGTTATTGCATTAACCAAGGAGTCCACATTTTTAATAATAATATCATAGGTTCCAGCCTTTGCATGGGTTACTCTTGTTGAATCGTGCAGTCTGCGATCACCATCCAATGTTATTTGAACAAGAAACGATTCATGCGTTTTTATTTCGGCAATCAACGAGTCCGATATCGAATATCCATTAGTAATCAGGGTGTTGTTTACAGATTTCCCCTCAAGCGAATTTATTCTATGTATAGCATATATAAGTTGTTCTGTATCCAAAGTCGGTTCTCCACCGAAGTAAACGACGTTAACCTTATTTGCTTTAGATTTTTGCAGGTAACGACAAAGAATATCAATTTTTTCACTATCGATAAATCTTTTTTCCTTATTTTCAATTCTGCAATCTTGATAGCAATATGGACAAGATAGATTGCACAATGATGTCATAGATAAGAACAAGCTTATCTCATTACTTTGAAGACAGCTCGATTGCATAATATCTTTAAATATATAGCGTTCATCAACCGATTTCGGCAAAATAATGCCGTTGCTTTGCAACAGACTAAATTCCGACTCCGTAAAAGTCTCGGCATTACCATCTAAAAAGCCTTCCCACAGATTTTTCTGTAGTGATAAAAACGAACGATGAAGAGTGTTGTATATGTATACCTGGTCGCCTCGCTCTGTTATATAATTATATTTTGATTCCTTAAACCCACTCATTTTCATTCTATCTCCATTTGACATATATTTACACTTCAAGAGGAATTAGCAGAAATTCTGCTAATTCCTGCGCATCAACGATATTAGCACACAATCATGCTAATGCTCTTCAATTAATGCTAATACTTCCCTTTATAGGATTGCAGAAAACGAAGCAGAAGTTGGGTTCGCTGCACTGCATAACACCTTCTTCGATAACCTCAATGCGAAGATTATTTTCCATTCCTTTATTCCTCCTCCCTTAATTATTTCAGAATTTTTCTGTTATTCTTTGGTGATCGTGCACATCACATTTTAGATTATACCCCCCCCCCCCCGCAAATTGTCAACAGGTAATTCATTTTTTTGTTGAGTAGGCGTTAGGGCTATACAGAGGCATCATGGGACTGTCGTCACCTAAAACCCCATGGTTGGGTCGGAACGTTCGGAGGGTAGGGCGTGAAATCCCCTAAATGGGGTGGGTGGGCGGGTGCTGCTATAACCGCAAAGCAAATCGGTTAGCAAATAAACCCGTAATACCTCAAACCAGCCCCACCCAACCCCCTGCACGCTTCACAAAAAATTTCCTTTCGCCGCACAAAACGGTGGTATAATAATAAAAAACGCTTTGGAGAAAACTATGGAGCAAAAAGACAGATTCGGGCGCACCGAAGCCGAGTTTTTGGCACAATACGACGAAAATAAGTACAGGCATCCCTCCGTGACGGTGGATATGGCGATATTCACCCCGGACGCAAAAAAGCTGTTGCTGATACGGCGCAAAAACCATCCGTTTATCGGCGGCTGGGCTCTCCCGGGCGGCTTTGTTGACATGGAGGAGGATCTCGAAAGCGCCGCAAAGCGTGAGCTTTTTGAGGAAACGGGCGTAAAAGGCGCCTCACTCAAGCAGGTAATGACCTTCGGCGCACCGTACCGTGACCCGAGGACAAGGGTGATAAGCGTGCTGTACACCGCCGTTTTGCCCGAGATAAACCCCACCGCCGGCGACGATGCGGCGGAAGCGGAGGTTTTCGACCTCGACTGCACGCTGCTTGGCGTAAGCGACGGCTGTGAACGCCTGCGCATCCGTGCCGTTTCAAAAACGGGCGAGATCGCCGTGGAGAGCATCGTCGGCTACCGCACCGACGGCTTTTGCGAAAGCGTAGAGGTGCTTGGCAGGGGCAATTCCGAGAACGCCTTCGCCTCCGATCATGCGGCGATGATATTCATGGCATACAGGGCCGTAAAAGCCTTGGCGGCAGATTAAACCGCATTA
>JAEDJH010000006.1 GCA_016296415.1 Clostridia bacterium
TAATATCGAATGGCTAACAAGTGCCCGAAAACTCTTGGAAATAAAGGGCTTTCGGGCACTTATGCAATTTGGAAAACTTTGCTGCAACACTTTTGCAACATGTAGAGTGAAAAGTGCAAAAAGGAATAGTTGCAGGTGGCTTTTAAGTAAATAGGAGGTGTCGCATGGGAACTTGGAATACCAGTGTTACAGGAAATGATACTGCAAAAGATTTATATATTGAATACACTGCCGCCTTCTATAAGTTTGATGTAGAAGAAGCGTTAAAGCGGATTGATAGCTATATCAGAACAGAAATGTTTGATGAATCGGATGAAGAAGAATGGTGCAACTATATTTATTCACTTGCTGATTTTATGTGGAAGAAAGGCATATTGACAGATTCGATACGCAATAAAGCTATTGAAATGATTGATAGCGGATTCGGTTTGGAGTTGTGGCAAGAAGCCGGTCAAAAGACTTTTGATTCCCGAAAAAAGAAGCTTACCGAGTTCAAAGAAAAACTACTATCACCGCAGCCTCCAAAGAAGAAAATTAAGCCGAATGTGCACACAGAACGAGTTTTTGATGATGGAGATATCATTGCTGTTCAGTTGCAGACATCGGGGAAGCCATATACAGAACAAGATTCAAAACCGATTTCTGAAGAAGATTTTCATAATTTTGACGGAAAATATGTGTTGATGCAATTGGTAAATTGCTATGCAAGTTGGACATCAAGCATAGTACCGGAGGTTAAGGATTATTGGGCTTGTTTCCGTTTGTTTGACGGTATTTATGATACCGTTCCAAAAGATGTAGATTTGCTGTCGTTGAAAGACGCATTGATACATCAAGGACAAAAGATAAGTTCTATCTTTACTTGTGAGAGCAATATGTTTTATTTCAAGCGTAGAAATTACAAAGTGATATGTAATCGAAAAGATCTGCTATCGTGTTTAGATACAAACTCCAACAATTCAATCTTCTGGGGAATCAATAAGCCTTGGTCAAATCCCGATTCACAGATTGTTGCTGCTATGGGAAACCAAATTATATGCAAACAGTTTTCGGGCACTACTGAACAAGTTGAGCATATCTGCCGATATGCAAATCGTTATGGAAGATTTGATTACAGTTTGTCCCGAGAAGAAAACGAAGCAAGATATATCACGGAAGAAAATATCATTGCAGAAAGAATTAACAAAGTCATTTCAAGCGGCGGAAAACTGTATAGTATATCTTTGGACAGAGAAATCGGAATCGTTACGGTACATAACGGACATATAGATAATTTATACATTGAGGGGCAGTATCAACGCAATGGATTTGGTACTTGTCTTTTTGAGCATGTGCTATCAATAGCCGGAAAACAAGCTTATATTGATGTTCCTATATTAAACAAAGAATTACTTCATATTTGCGATAAACTTGGGTTGGTAAAAACAGAACAAACCGAGCATACTATTCGAATGGCGAAGCCGTAACCCCATAACCACTCGACACTATTCCGCAAGCGGTTTTGCAACATTCTCTGCAACAAGAGTTTTGATAAAAGAAATATTGAGTGGAAAATCGGGTTCAAAATTGCCATTTAGGATAATATTTAGAGCATAAATAAGCCAAAGAAGAAACTTAAAAACGAGTGGGAGTAATAGCAAAAACGCCGAAAACCCGCATAAACACTGGTCTTTTGAGGATTAAAAAGTCCTCGTGACAACGTTTTGACAACAATTTCAGATTATTCATAAATAAAGAGCTAACAGATTTTTGATTAAGTCAGTTAGATCTTTTTCGTTTTATAACACTTTTTCAATATAGTCAGTTAGGTCTTTTGCAATTTTAATACACAACTCTGCTTCTTTCGATGTAAAGATGCTGCCTGTGATGATATAAAAACCGACCTTTTTGCCGCCGCATTCATCGACTCGGGCTGTGTCCAAAGAAATGGGGACTTTCTTTTTCGGGGAAAATATCGCATCATAGTGGGGAATAAAAAACGAAAGGAAGGAATACATGAATGGCTTTTTCCAAATATCTTGACAGCAAGCGCCGGGACTGCAAGGCACTTGTGGCGGAGCTGAAAAAGCACTTTGCTTATGTAAGCGTATTGGGCGTGGACATCAAAACTACCGGCATCCGTGTGGACAGGAACACCTCCAACATCGGTCCCGGGCAGGACACCGAATGCGGCTTCGTAGTGAAGATGCACAATGGCACCGTTTTCTGCGAGTATTCGCTGGATGACATTTCGGGAGACATCCCTGCCTTGGCGGCAAAAATTGTTGCAAGCGTTTCCTATGACTCCTCAAATACCATTGCAGGCAGCACGCTTCCCGATGAACCTCTTGTGAAAGACTTTTCAAGGGAGCACGACCTTGCGGACTACACGGAAACGCAGCTCCTCGACTTTTGCAGGGAGCAGTGCAATACCCTTCTGGGCAAGAGCGAATATCTTCTCAACGCCATGGCAAGTCTGCGGCTGATGGAGGTGTCAAAGCTGTTTATCTCCCAAAACCGTGAGCTCAGCCAGAATTACAGCTGGGTCAACGGTATTCTGGTTGCCATTTATAAGGAAAACGATAAGGTTGTCCAAACCGTTGAAAGCTCCAACCATCACCGCATCGCCGACGTGCTGGCGGAGCTGCCCGGCAAGCAGGATAAGCTTTTGCATACCGCACACTGCCTGACGCTGGCGAAGCCCATCGAACCTGGCGTGTATGATGTGATAACAGACCCCTCAATCACCGGACTTATCGCCCACGAGGCATTCGGACACGGCGTGGAAATGGATCAGTTCGTGAAGGACAGGGCATTGGCAAAGGAATATGTGGGCAAATATGTGGCGTCCCCAATTTGCAATATGCGTGACGGCGCCGCCTCCACTTTATCCGCCGCCTCCTATTTCTTCGACGATGACGGTGTATTGGCGGGCGATACCCGTATCATCAAGGACGGCATACTTATAACGGGAATTTCCGACCTGGCCTCCGCCACACAGCTTGGCACCGCCCCCACAGGCAACGGCAGACGGGAATCCTCACGCCGCAAAGCCTATGCACGTATGACCAATACCTTCTTTGAAAAGGGCACCGACAAGCTGGAGAATATGATAGCCTCCATAGACCACGGCTATATGCTTTTTGAGACCGACAACGGCATGGAGGATCCCAAAAACTGGGCTATCCAGTGCGTTGCTCAGTACGGGATAGAGATCAAAGACGGCAAGCTCACCGACAACTATGTTTCCCCCGTTGTTATGAGCGGCTATGTGCCGGACCTTCTTAAGTCCATCTCCATGATCTCGGATGACTTTGTTGTTACCGGCATCGGTTCCTGCGGCAAGGGTTACAAAGAATGGGTGCGTGTCAGCGACGGCGGCCCCGCATTGAAAGTGAAGGTGAAGCTGGGATGAAAAAGATAATAGCCGCTTTGAAAGCAAACCCTATTGTCAGCGATTACAAGATCAACCTGTCCGCAAAGGAAAGCTATGAGTGCTTCTATGTAAAGGGCAGGCTGGAAACTGTACGCCGTACCGATATATGCGACAAGGTCGTGACCGTATATGTTGACCACGACGGCTTCAAGGGAGACTCACGGTTTTTCGTTTATCCCTCCACTACGGATGAGGAGCTGAACGGTCTCATCGAAAAAGCTGTGCAGAAGGCAAGTCTGCTCAACAACAAGATGTATGTTCTTCCCGAAAACGAAACGGGGGACTATGCGGTTGAGAGCAATTTCTCCGATTACACGCTGTCCGAGCTGGCAGGCAGGATCGCCGATGCGGTTTTCGCCGCCAACACGGTGGAAAATGCGGACCTGAACTCCGTGGAAATTTTTGTAAACCGACATATGGATACCGTTCTCAACAGCCGGGGCGTCCGCAAGACACAGGTGCGATATGACGCCATGGTGGAAGCCATCCCCACCTACAACGGCGAAAACGAGAGCGTGGAGCTGTATCAGCAGTACAATTTCAGCGCATTTTCAGCCGAAGCCGTGAGGAGCGAGATTGCACAGAAGCTGCGTGAGGTGACCGCCAGAGCCGCTGCCGTAAAGCCGGACTTTGACCTTGACTGCAAGGTAATATTGAACAAGCAGGAGCTTGGGGAGCTTTTCGGCAGTATCGCCCGTGATCTGCACTTTGGCACCGTCTATGCCCATGCCGGTCTTTTCCATAAGGGCGACGATATTCAGCAGATGCCCACCGGCGACAAGATCACCATAACCATGGCGGGAAGCCTTCCCGGAAACATCCGCAGTGCCTGCTTTGATGATGACGGTATGGCGCTAAAGACCACACGCATCGTGGAGGACGGCAAGGCCGTTGCATACTTCGGTGACAATCGGTTCGGTCAATATCTGGACGAGATCCCTACCGGCAACCTCCGCTGCATGCAGGTGGAGCCCGGTACGGCGTGCCCTAAGTGTCTGAATCAGGCACCCTATCTGGAGGTACTCTCCATGTCCGGTCTGCAGGTGGACTTTTTTAACGATTATATAGGCGGCGAGATACGTCTGGCATACTACTGCGACGGTGAGAAAATTACGCCCGTAACAGGCATTTCCATCACCGGCAGTCTGAAACGGGTCCTGTCCTCCATCCGCCTCTCCCAAAGCACTGCGGTGTTTGACGGCTGCTGCGGACCTGAAAAGGCGATATTGCAGGATATGAAGATATTCTGACCGCTGCTGCGCTTTCGTGCGGGGCGGCGGTATCAACGCCGTCACCGTCAAAGGCTTCTTGAGGATAACGGCATCGGGCAGAGCATGAGCAGGAAGGGCAAGCGTTTTGATGACGCTGTGACGGAAAGCTTCTTCGGTCTTTTGAAGATCGGCTCCTCTGTCGGGGGAGGCTTCGACTCTGCATACGGCTCGGGGAGGAGCTCGCAGAACGCATTGATTGCCGCAATAACCGCCGCATCAAATAAAAAAAGAGGCGCCTGTCAAGTGGCATCGGGCGCCGCCTGAAGGCGGCGCTCTGCCCCCTTGACACTAATATATACTTCCCCGGTATGGACAACACGCCGCTGCCATGGTATAATAGGCAGAAATTTCGAAAAGGAGTACATAATTCATAATGGACGACGGCGACAGTAGTAACCCCGGCAAACCTCCCTTATATCACATGTTCGAATGGACGAAGCATTATTCCCACCCTCGGGTGCGGGAATGTCGGCTTCGTATTTTTTGTGCGAATTTTAGCGATTTTATGATATGAACGGGAGGATAAAATGAAAGAATCAATTATACTGACCATCGGTCTGCAGCTTATACTTATTGCTTTGAACGCAGTTTTTGCCTGTGCGGAAATTGCGGTAATTTCCATGAACGACAACAAACTGGCAAGGCTGGCGGCGACGGGCGACAAAAGGGCGGTACGCTTGGCACGGCTCACAAGCCAGCCGGCACGCTTCCTTGCCACGATACAGGTTGCGATAACACTTGCGGGCTTTTTGGGCTCGGCGTTTGCGGCGGAGAATTTTTCGGGCGTTTTGGTAAACTGGCTTTTGGGAATGGGCGTGAAGCTTTCTGCGGAGGTGCTGAACTCCATCGCAGTGGTGTTCATAACCATCGTGCTGTCGTATTTCACTCTCGTGTTCGGTGAGCTTGTTCCGAAACAGGTGGCAATGCGAAAGGCGGAGTCGCTGGCTCTCGGCATGTCGGGGCTGATAAGCTTCATTTCGAAAATCTTTGCGCCGCTGGTATGGCTTCTCACCAAATCCACAAACGGCGTGCTTCGCCTGATGGGTATCGACCCCAACGCTCCTACCGAGGAGGTAAGTGAGGAGGAGATACGCATGATGGTCGATGTCGGCAGCGAAAAGGGCGCGATCGACAGCGAGGAGAGGGAGTTCATACAGAACGTGTTCGAGTTTGACAGCCTGCCCGTTGAAGAAATCGTTACCCACAGGATAGACGTTACGCTGCTGTTCGAGGAGGATCCCATGGAGGAGTGGGACAGGATAATCAACGAGACCCATTATACCTACTATCCTATATGCGGCGAGACCCCTGACCAGATAATCGGTATGCTCAATACGAAGATCTACTTCAGGCTTGAGGACAGGTCGAGGGAGTCCGTAATGGCGAATGCGGTCGTTGAGCCTTACATTGTGCCCGAATCGCTGAAGGCCGACGTGCTGTTTAGGAACATGAAGAAGGACAGGGCGCAGATAGCGGTCGTTTTGGACGAGTACGGCGGAATGAGCGGCATAATCACGATAAAGGATCTGATAGAGGAGCTGGTTGGTGACCTTGAGGACGATATAGCCGAGGACGATGAGGCGGAGGAGATAATTCGCCTTGACGACGGCACGTGGCATATTGCCGGCAGCGCATTGCTCGAGGAAGTATCTCCGATCGTCGGCGTTTCGCTCGAGTCTGAGGAGTACGACACCATGAACGGGCTCATATTCCACCATTTGGGCGTTTCGCCCGAGGAGGGCGATATAGTCGAGGTGGAGGGACTGAGCATCGAAGTGACCAAAATACATAATTTCCAGGTGGAGCTGGCAACGGTCAGAAAGATAGAGACTGCCCCCGAAAAGTAAAAAAGATCAAAAAACAGTGCCGCCCATGCCGAATACAGTGGGCGGCTTTGCTGTACAAAAAAGTTTTGCCGGCTTTGGATAACTCAGTTGTCCTTTTGCGGTATCGGCTTGTGTATCGAGTAAAGCTCGGCGTAGTTCTCGGCCTCATTCTCGCCCTCGATGCAGCGTGGAATAAGCCCCGTACATTCGGTGTACGAGGCCATGTTGTTTACGTCGTAAAATGTGCTGTATGAAGAATCCGCTTTCCGTCTGCGTTTTATCATTTTCTGCGCTCCCTTCGCTTTTTGATAGTGTTTGCGTCGGGAGCAGGGCTATTCATGACAGATTTTGCCGTCGCTTAATAGAAAATGCGCTTTTTAAACGACTCGTTTTTCTGGTACAGGCGTGAGATTATCAGCACCGTGATGCTGAGTATGCCGCAGGTGATCGCAACATATACCGACCAGCTAAGGCGAATCGCACCGCTTAGATACAGCTCTATAAGAATTTGTACGCATACTGCAAATACCATGCAGGCAAGAAGCACGATTATGGTTTTAAGGTGAATGCGTACACGCTTTGCCGATATTGCAAGATAGCAGCCCTCGACAAAAGCGCAGGCGGCGGCGAGCAGCGGAAGCGCCAGCAGGAAAAGCCAGCTTCCGCCGTAAATAAACCACACAATGAACAAAAATACGGCGGTTTCAAGCGCTCCGAACAGTATGAAAAGCCAGACGATGGGGCGCTTCAGCATACAGGGGAAAATGCACATCATAAATATCAATGCGATGCCTGCGGCGGGCAGGAGCGACCACGAAAACGAACGGTTGTCCAAAAAGTCCATAAGCAGCACAATGACGAAGGGAATGGACATCAGCATGGCGATGACCTTCGACGTGGCTATCCTTATCTCACGGTAGTGAATCTCCTCTATATACTTTGGATACGGTCTGCTTTCTTCGCCCAAAACGGGTTTTACGGCAGGGTTTATGACCTCTACGCCGCAAAGCGGGCAGATTTTCTCGCTTGAAGCGAGCTCAACTCCGCAGTTTACGCAATATGACATGGATGTTCTCCTCTCGTTTGCAGGTTTATTGGTGGTTGCTCTCGACCTTTACGTGTACGCCCATCTTCACGAGCCGTGTGAAGAAGGCACGCTCCAGAAACGGTTCGAGTATCGTGCGGGAAAAGTTTATATACAGTTTGTCGCCGTAGCCGACCATGGCGCAGGCAACGGGATTTTCGAGCAGCGAGCCGAGCATGAAGTCGAAACGCTCTATATACTCCTCCATGACGCCGGGCAGCTTTATAAGCCCGAGATTCGATAAACAGGAGGAGCTTTTTCTGTCGCCCTCAAGCCTGTATGCGATGTGCATTACGGGGTTTTTGATAAACAGCGGCACAAGGCGCATGAAGGCGTTTTTTTCGATGCCGACGTTGCTTGCTATCTTTGCGGCAAGCCTCTTGGGCGAGGTTTCGAGCTTAAGCTGGTGATGCACGATCATGGCGACCTCCTCGAAGCTGTATTCGCCGAGCCTTGTGTCAATGCCGACGTTTGCGTAGTTTGCAAAGTTTCTGACGGTGCGGCTGGGGAACATTTTTCGCAGGTTCACCGGAACGGTTATCTTAACGGGGCGGCTTTTTTGAAACCTTGAGTTTTTTGCCTTCTTCCAATCTGTGACCGCAAGCACCAGAACCGCCGTTAAAAATTCCGTCACCGTTATGCCGAGCGCCTTTGCACGCCCCGCAATATCCGCAGCGGAAATTATGCCCGTTGTAATGCTGAGGAAGTCACGGTTGGGCGTCCCGTTCAGATGATAGGCGGTACAGGCGGGCTCGGGAATGGGGGAGCTTCCCGCATAGCGCAGATAGCCGTCCTCCATCTCCTCGGGCAGGGGGTCTTTGGAACAGTCGAGCAGGTCGCCCTCCCTCGGAATGGTGACATGATGCTTTAACGAAAGATACTCCGCAACAAGCGTTTTAAGAAAGGACATTCCGCCCGTTCCGTCGGTGAGGACGTGGAAAACCTCCAGCGCAATGCGGCAGTTATAGTAGCGCACACGGAAGGCAAAGCCCCTGTTTTTGGAAAAATTCATTTTTGCGCACGGATTTTGAAAATCCTGCTGAATTTCGGGTGCGCCGTCTATTTTATCGAGATAATACCAGAAAATGCCTTTACGAAGGCGCATGGAAAAGGTGGGGAAGCGCCTGAGCGTGCGAAGCTGTGCGGCATAGAGCAGGTCGGGGTCTATGGGCTCCTTCAGCGTTGCAGATACACGAAAAAGCGCATTCCAGCGCTTTGTCATGGCAGGGGGGTATATCTTTGCCGCATTGTCAAGCGGCAGCCAGCTTGGGGTTTCATTTTTCATGGGAGTATTTTAGCATATATATGCGTCTTGAAACAACAGACCGCATGAGAGTTTGCAGTTAGTTTGCATTTTTAAAAACGCTGAAAATCCGCAAAAAATCGCCTGTCAGCCGAGATCTCGACGTATGATCTCGTCAAGTATGGGTGCAATCCCCTCGCCCGAATAGCTTTGACATACGGCAAGCGCACCCGTGCTGTTGCCCTCGACCAAAACCCATTCGCCGTCGCTGTTTATTGCAACGTCCCAGCCGACGAGTCTGAGATCGGGTATCCGAAGCGCCATATCCCTGACCATGGCGATACACCTGTCCCAGTTTTTGAATTGATAGCCGACTATCTGCTTGCCGGAATCGGGGTGAACGGTATGCGGAAAGCCATATACGTCCCGTGCAGGAAGAAGCACCCTTCCGCTTTCAACGTCCACGGCGGCGCAAACCGAGCCGTAGCCCACGTGATCGACAACGCCGTTGCCGTCACCGAACCTTGCAAAGGCGAGAGGTATTTTCACTTCGTCGCCCGTGCGCACGGTCGTTATGCGGAGAGTGTTTACGGCGTCGGAGGAAAACTCGGCAAAGGTTTCTTCGGAGGTTATAAGCCCCTCGATGATGTAATACTTTCCCACAAGCTCCTCAAAAAGTGCGGCGACGTCACCTGCGGTTTCCGTGTGCGCCTTTCTTGCATCCGTTCCGCCGCTTCCGAAGCGTCCTTTTATGAAAAGTTCTTTATGCGTAAGGCAGAAGGCTTCAAATTCCTTGTAGTCGGTGCGGTTGTCGAATGCCATGAACGGCCGCCTGAAATACTCGGGAAAGAGCGTCGCAAGCTTCACCTTGTCCGCCGTAATGCCGCGCTTTTTGAAGGGATTGAAATAATTGCAGTAGAATACGTAGGAAAACAGCGAGCTTGTGCAGAAGCGGCTGCGCTCGGCTTCGTCCATGCCGAAAAATCCGAGATTCATGTATTGACCGACGGACATGGCTGTTTTTGTGTAGGTGCGCTTGTAGTCGGCAAACATTGCGCCCATCTCCTCCGCAGTGCGCCCCTGTGCAGAGCAGAATTTGCCCGCCTCCTCTATGAAGTCGGACTTTTTGAGCTTCAGCCCCTTCAGCGCATTGCCCGTGCGGTAGAAAAACTTAATGAGTTTTGAGTCTCTGTCGGAGGGCTTGGTGCCGAATTCCGCCATCATCCAGCGGTTGATGCGTCTTTTGAAAATACCCATATCAATAATACCTCTGACCCGATAAAATGCGGTAAAGCGCAAAGAATTTCAGCGGCGAAAGCTGCCTTCCGCCACGGAACTGGTAATAGCCGCCGTCATGCGTGAACAGCACGGTCGATTTTGTGAACATACCCATGCGCTCAATGTCCGCAAGGCGGCATACAAGGTGCTTTTCGCCGTCGCTAAATTCGAGGCGGTCGCCGTAGATTGCGGCGGAGCAAACGCCCATTACGGGGATCATCTCGGAGTTTTCCACCCTATAAAGCGATATTCCGCTATCGACGGAGATCGGCTCGGAGGTGTTTTCAAGCCACTCGGACTTATGCTCCTCCGCATAGCTTCTTTGCCACATATCCCAATCATATACGTTGTCGAAAATTACCTTTTCACCCTCGAAAAATCCGTATTCGTTGTATTTTACGGCGTGACCGCATTTGTGGCAGCGGAACGTGTCGTCGTCGCTTTTCATGGTGCTTACGCCGTGGCAGACGGGGCATATATAGAGTGCCTTTTCAAGGTTTTCGGCAAGACGCTTGCCCTTGTAGCGGTGCATATTTCGCCTTTGCTCCTCGAATGCGTTTACGAAAAGGTCACGTCTTATCGCCTCGTTTATCTCGTCTGCGGTCATCTTGTCAAGCACGCTCCGTTCGTATTCGTGAACGACTTCGCCGCTTAAATATCCCTTTCGGCTGAAGCGGCTCCACCTCGGGCTTTGCAAATAGCCGCCGATTATTCTGAACGTTACAAGGCCGCCCGTGGATTCCTTGACCATCTCGCCCGTCCTCGGCGAGATGAAGCAGGTTTCGCCGTTTGACGAGCGGTTTCCCTCCGCAAACATACATACGTTTACGCCGAGGGCAAGGTTTTCCTTTATGCTTTCAACGGTGTCGCTTGCGTCTGCGCCCTTTTTCCTCGGTATGGGGTCCTGCAGGAATTTTATAAGCCTGCCGCCGATACCGTTTCGGAGTATGTTCTCGCTCGCAACAAAGCGCATGTGCTTTTTCATTGCCATTCCGAGAAAGAACTGGTCGGGGGCCATGTTATGGTTTGCAAGTATCAGGCAGGAGCTGCTTTTGGGCGTGTAGGGCTTGCATTTGAAGCCGTATATGAGCCTTAAAAACGGGCTCATCACCACCCGAAGGAATGAGTAAACCAGCCTTTGCCTCCATATACCTTTAAGCCAGCGCTGCTTTGCGGTCGGTGTCTTTGTTTCTTTCATGGTTCTGCCCGCCTTTTCAATACGTTTCAAACTGCGAATAATACAGTTCGGAATAGAAGCCCTTTTTCTCAAGAAGCTGTTCGTGGGTACCCTGCTCGATGATGTTGCCGTCCTTCATAACGAGTATGAGGTCGGCGTTGCTTATCGTGGAAAGCCTGTGTGCGATCACGAAGCAGGTGCGGTCCTGCATCAGCTTTCGCATTGCCGCCTGTATCAGCCGCTCGGTCTGCGTGTCAACGTTCGAGGTCGCTTCATCGAGTATCAGCATTTCGGAGTCAAGAAGCATTGCCCTTGCGATCGTCAAAAGCTGCTTTTGCCCCTTTGAGATGTTTGTGGCGTTGTCGCTCAGCACCGTGTTGTAGCCGTCGGGCAGGCGCATTATGAAGCTGTGCATCCTTGCGGCTTTGGCGGCGGCAACCACCTCGTCCATCGTTGCGCCCTCCTTGCCGTAGGCGATATTGTCGAATATGGTGCCGGAAAACAGCCACGTGTCCTGCAATACCATCGTGTAGGCACGCCGCAGGCTGTCACGGGTGACGTTGTAAATGTTCGTTCCGTCAATACATATTTCGCCCTTGTCAACATCATAAAAGCGCATCAGCAGGTTTATTATGGTAGTTTTGCCTGCGCCCGTGGGGCCGACTATTGCGATGAGGTTGCCTTTTTTGGCGTCAAGGTTGAAATTCTTTATTATGGTGCGTTCGGGAACGTAGCCAAACTCCACGTCCTTTATCAGCACGTCGCCGTAAACGTCACGAAGCACGCCGGCGTCGGCGGCGTCGGGCTTTTCGGGAAGCTCGTCTATAAGCCTGAACACACGCTCTGCGGCGGCGAATGCGGACTGAAGCTCGCCGAATATGTTCGCCGCCTCGTTTATCGGTCCGGAGAACTTTCTCGAATACAGCACGAACGAGCCAATCTGCCCGGGCGTTATCTGTCCGGCGATGAACATCAGTGCGCCGAACACGCTGACGAGAGCAAGCGAAATATTGTTTATGAAGTTGACCGACGGACCCATGAGCGTTGCAAAGCATTCGGCGTCGGTATAGGCTTCGACGGCCTCGGCGTTTTTTACGTCAAAGCGGGAAATTATGCTGTCCTCGGCGTTGAGCGCACGGGTGGTTTTCTGTCCGCCTATCATCTCCTCGGCAAAGCCGTTCATTGCGCCGAGCTTTGCGGAGCGCTTCCTGTACATCGGGCGCACCTTTCTGGAGGTATAGCGGGTAAAGAGCAGTGATGCGGGGACGGTTATCAGGAACACCAGCATAAGCTTCGGTGCGATTATGAGCATCATCGCTATAGAGCCTATTACGGTTATTGCGCTCTTTGCAATCTGGAGCAGATCGTTTGAGAGCGAGGTGTTTACTGTATCTATGTCGTATGAGATAACGCTGATTATGTCGCCCGCCTGATGCTTGTCAAAAAAGCTCACGGGCAGTGCGCTCAAGCGTTCGAAAACGTCACGGCGCATGGCGGCGGTCACGTTTTTGCTTAGCCTCGTCATCAGAACCGAAAGCAGATAGGACAAAATGCCCGAGGCGGCGTAGCAGGCGATCATTATCCAGGCATAGTGAAACACCGTGCCGAAGTCCGTTCCGCCGGGCAGCATGGCGTCTATCGCCTTACCGGAAAGGTCGGGGCCGAAAAGCGCAAGAATATTGCTTGCAAACACGAAAAGCAGCGACAGCGCAATTATCAGCTTCCACCGTCCGAGATATTTCCAAAGCCGCTTCATGATGTACTTTTTGGCGGGTCGCTTGGCGAATGCGCCCTGCTTGATGTCGTTGGGGTTTATATCACGACCGCCCATGCTTGTGGGATTACGCATAGCGCTCACCTCCCATCTGGGTTTCGGCAATGCTCATATAGGTCGGGCACGAGCGGAGAAGCTCCTCGTGCGTGCCGCTGCCGATTATGTGTCCGTCGTCGAGCACGAGTATGTGGTTTGCGTTCATAATGGAGCTTATGCGCTGGGCGATTATCACCGACGTCATATCGGGGAAGGCGTTGTGCAATGCCTTTCTGAGCGAGGCGTCGGTCTTGTAGTCGAGTGCGCTGGAGGAGTCGTCAAGTATCAGTATTTCGGGTCTTGCCGCAAGCGCACGGGCGATTATCAGACGCTGCTTCTGCCCGCCGCTTATGTTTGTGCCCCTTGCCGAAAGCTGATGCTCCGTCCTTCCCTCAGTGGCGTTTACAAATTCCTCCGCCTGTGCAAGCTTCAGCGCATGGGCTATGTCGCCGTCCGAAAGCATTCTGCCGTAGTCGATGTTTTCCCTTATGCTGTCCGCCATTATGAAATCGTTTTGGAACGCAATGCCGAACATGGGGCAAAGCTCGCTTCGGGGAATGCTCCGTATATCCCTGCCGGAAATGCGTATCGTGCCGGAATCGGGGTCATAAAAGCGTATCAGCAGGTTGACTATCGTGGATTTTCCGCTTCCCGTAGAGCCGATTATGCCGAGCGTTTCGCCCCGCCTCAGCTTGAAATTTATGTCGGTGAGGTTGTTTTCTATCTTGTTATAGGAAAACGACACGTTCTCCATCTCGATATGATACGGGGAGTCGGCGGCTTCAAATTCGGTAATGGGAAGCCCCTCGTTTGCGTTCAGAACCTCCTCTACCCTTGCGGCGGAGGCGGCGCCCTTTGAGCAGACGATGAATATTCTCGTTATGCCGAGCATGGCGTTGAGTATTATCGTAAAATAGCTCATGAATGCGATTATTTTGCCCGTTTCCGTCAGACCGGAGTTTACACGGAACGCACCGACGATTATTACCAGCGTCATGCCTATGTTCAGCACAAGCGATGCCGTGGGGTTGGTTATCGCCATCACAAAGCCGGCACGCTCCTCCTCCTTTGCCATTTTCTCGTTCACGGCAAAGAAACGCTTTTTTTCATATTCCGTTTTGGAAAGCGCCTTGATAACCCTTACGCCGGTAATGTTCTCCTGCACGACGCAGACAAGCCGGTCGAGTATTCGCTGACAGCTTGTGTAGATGGGGACGCTGATTTTCGTTACAAAATACACGGTTATTGCGATTATGGGGAGGGAGCCTGCGAGCACGAGCGTCAAAATCGGGTCGAGCGTGAGCGTGATAATTATGCCGCCTATAAGAAGTATGGGACCCCTTATTCCGAGACGCTGCGTTCTTGTCAGCATCTGGTTGATGTTGTAGGTGTCCGTGGTAAGCCTCGATATGAGCGACGGTATGGTGAATTTGTCGGTGTCCTCGGCGGAAAGATAGGAGATCTTTGCAAAAAGGTCGTGCCGCAGCTTGAGCGTTATTTTGCCCGACGTCCTCGTGGCGAGGCGGTTTGCATATACGTTTGTGACGACGGAGGCAACGGCAAATGCAACCATTATACCGCCCCAGGTGAACACCTTTACCTTGTCGCCTGTGGGGACGACGTCGTCGAGTATTTTTTCAAGCACGAACGGAATAAGCAGATCGAGCATCGCTGCCGCAAATTTAACAAAAAGCCCGAACAGCATAACGCCGAAGTAGGGCTTTATATATTCCAACAGCTTCTTCATCTTCGCTTCCTCAAATTATTACTTTAATATAATAATATCATTTTGTCCGATAAAGGTCAACATTGCCGAAGCAATCGTAAAAATAAGCTTTTGTATCTGATGTATTTATACTTGAACGGGAGCGAGGTTTGAGTTATAGTGTTGGTAGAAACCGAAAGGAGACGTTTTTTATGTGGAAATCTTTTAAGGAATTTGCGTTCAAGGGAAACGTTGTCGATATGGCTGTCGGCGTTATGGTCGGCGGAGCCTTCGGCAAAATAGTCACGTCGCTCGTAAACGACCTTTGCATGCCGCTTCTCGGCATACTTACCGGCAAGATGGACTTTGCGGAGCTTTTCATTGCGCTTGACGGCAACACGTACGAGTCGCTGGCGGCGGCTAAGGAAGCCGGAGCGAACGTCCTCACGTACGGCGCATTCATATCGACGGTTGTTGACTTTTTCATCATCGTTATCAGCGTATTCCTCTTTGTATATCTTATTAAGAAAATGCGCGAAAGATTTGCTAAGAAGGAAGAACCCGCCCCCGAAGCAAAGCCCGCAAGGCTCTGCCCGTTCTGCAAGGGCGAAATTCATGACGAAGCCGTTCGCTGCCCCCACTGCACCTCGGCTTTGGAATAACGGTGTCGGATTAAATCAAAAAAATGCTTGCAATACAGCGCAAAAACGGATATTCTCTAAATTAGATATGCCGGAGCATGGACAAAAGACCGTGACCTTGGTATAGACGGAAAAAATGCAAAGCGAAAGGAACTCAAACATGGCAAAGATTCAGATGCGTACCCCCCTCGTGGAGATGGACGGCGACGAAATGACAAGAATTATTTGGGCGATGATCAAGGAGCATCTCATCAATCCTTACATCGACCTGAAAACCGAGTATTACGATCTCGGACTGGTAAAGCGTGACGAGACCGACGACCGTATAACCGTTGAGGCTGCCGAGGCGGTCAAGAAGTACGGCGTTGGCGTAAAGTGCGCAACCATTACTCCCAACGCACAGCGTGTTACCGAGTACAATCTTAAAAAGATGTACAAGAGCCCCAACGGAACCATTCGTGCCATCCTTGACGGAACGGTATTCCGCACTCCGATAACCATGGATTGCCTTAAGCCCTCCGTTCGCTCCTGGAACAAGCCCATCACCATCGCCCGTCACGCATACGGCGACATCTATAAGTGCACCGAGTACCGTGTACCCACCAACGGAAAAGCGGAAATAAAGTTCACCGACGAAAACGGCAACGTCCTGTTTGACGAGACCGTATTCGATTTCAAGTGCCCCGGTGTGCTTATGGCTACCTACAACAAGGACGACTCCATCGAGAGCTTTGCCCATGCCTGCTTCCAGTTTGCGCTTGCCACCAAGCAGGACCTCTGGTTCTCCACCAAGGATACTATCTCCAAAAAGTACGACCATACCTTCAAGGACATTTTCCAGAAGATATACGACGAGCAGTATAAGGCAAGGTTCGAGGAGCTTGGCATAACCTACTTCTATACGCTCATCGACGACGCTGTTGCCCGTGTTATCCGCTCCAACGGCGGCTTCATCTGGGCCTGCAAAAACTATGACGGCGACGTAATGTCCGATATGGTTGCGACCGCATTCGGTTCCCTTGCAATGATGACGAGCGTTCTCTGCTCGCCCGACGGCAACTTCGAGTATGAAGCGGCACACGGAACCGTAACCCGTCACTACTACAAGCATCTTGAGGGCGAAAAGACCTCCACCAACTCCATGGCAACCCTGTTTGCATGGACGGGCGCACTCCGCAAGAGGGGCGAGCTTGACAACATCCCCGAGCTTGTAAAGTATGCCGACGATATGGAAGCCGCATCGCTCAAGACCATTGAAAACGGCTTCATGACCAAGGACCTTGCCCTCCTTGCGGACCTTGAGAACAAGACCGTTCTCGGTACTGAGGAGTTCATTATCAAGGTACGCGAAACCTACGATGCAATGGTAGGCTGAGCTAAGTAAAAAACAACATTGGCGCACCTGCGGAAAACGCGGGTGCGTTTTTTGCATATCCCCACCGAAAATCGCACAGCCTAACCGGTAAGCATCGGAGCTGTCGGGCGTTTTTCCGACGCTTCGGGAACGGAGGGATTTTATGCTCGTTCTTTTTTGCAGGGCGATAATACTCTATGCGGTGCTTTTCGGCGTGCTCAGGCTGATGGGCAAACGCCAGATAAGCCAGCTTCAGCCGTTTGATCTTGCGGTCACGCTCATAATTGCGGACTTGGCGTCGCAGTCGGCGTCGGATACGGATAAACCGATGCTGTACAGCATTGTTCCGATTTTAGCGCTGTTTCTGGTGCAGCGGCTGGTGTCGTACCTGTCGCTCAAATTGCCGAAGGTCAGGCATTTTCTCACGGGCAATACGCTGATAATGATAAAAAAAGGCGTTGTTATGGAGGATGCTATGCGCTCGGCACGATACGGCATAGAGGACCTGCTTGAGCAGCTTCGGGGAAAGGAAGCCTTTGTGCTGTCGGATGTGGAGTATGCGATACTTGAAACGAACGGAGACCTTTCGGTGCTTAAAAAGGCATACGCTCAGACACCTACCGTGGGGGATATGGGCATAAAGACCGCCGACGAGGAGCTTTCATACATGCTTATTTGCGACGGGGAGGCGGATAAAAACGTACTGGAACGCATATCCAAGGACGAAAGATGGCTTCAAAAGCAGCTTGACAAGGTCGGAATAAAGGAAAAAAAGCAGGTTTTCTTTGCGTTTTTGAACAAGGACGGCATGATGCACGTGCAGATGAAAAAGCGTTTTGGCGGCAGGATATGGTTTTTTGATACAAAGGACGGCGGAGGCGGCAAAAAATGAGGAGCCTGAGAAAGATTGATATGATCGAAAATATGGCGATGATTGCGGTCATCATAATAACGCTGTGTATATGTATCCTGCCGAACAAGGTGCTTACGAGCTTCAGCGATGAGGTGATGATGTATGTTGAGCGGGGCTCTGAGGCGATGTATGCGGAAAACTGGGCTTTGGCGGAGCGTGAAGCAAGAGAGGTTTTGAGAATAATCGAGGAGCGCAGGCAAGGGCTGTGCATAATCGTTGACCACAAGCACGTTACGGATATGCTCAGGGGCGCAAAGACCGCAGTGCAGGCGGCGATGCTGGAGGATAAAAGTCTGTATCGGGAGATGATGACGGTGATAACGGTGGAGGTGGAAGAAATACGTGAAATAGAGGAAATGAGCCTGTTCGTGCTGTTTTAACCATATTTGTGCAAACATACATATAAGTATCCCGTCCCGTTCGGATCGGGGTAAATATTCCGAGGGATGCTTATATGCGGATAAAAAAGGACTCGTTAATGTATCGTGCGGCGGTGCTTGCCGCATCCAATATCTGCCTTCAGCTCATGGGCTTTGCCTACAGGATAGCCCTAAGCAGGCTTGCCGGCGCCGAGGGCATGGGCGTGTATGCGCTGTCCGTTCAGGTGTACTCGATACTGTACTCGGTGTGCATATCGGGTATGAACGTGGCGGTCACGGCGATGAGCGCAAGGATATATATGAAGCGGGGGATAGAGGGCGTGGGGCGGCTTGCGGGCTTCGCTGTCGGCGTGGTGCTTGCGGTGCTCGTTGCCGCCGGACTTCCGATATTCATATTCAACCATGAAATAGCGGCGCACCTTCTCGGGGATGTGAGAACGGCACGCTCGCTGACGCTCATTCCCGTATGTATAATGCTTACGGGCTTTGAAAATGTGCTTAAATCGGTGTTTTTCGGCATGGGCAGGGTAAAGACGCCGGCGCTTTCCGAGCTTTTGGAGCAGGCGATACGCTTTTCGCTCGTTATAATACTGCTGAAAACGCTGTCCAATTCGGATCACAGCCTCACCTCATATCTGATAATACTCGGCATGACGCTGAGCGAGTTTTTCAGCGTAAGCTTTTTGGGTATATCGCTTATAAGCCGGCGCAGGAAGGAGTACAGCCGTCCGTCGCACGGCAAGATATTTACGGGCAGGGAGTTTTGCTCAATAGCCGTTCCGTCCTGCCTGACAAACGTTACGGCTACCATACTTTCGGCGGCATCGACGGTGCTTTTGCCGGCAAGGCTGATGGTGGCGGGCTTTTCCAACTCGGAGGCGGTGGGGCTTTTGGGCTTCATTTCGGGCATGGCGGAGCCGATGATGCATCTGCCGATGGCGTTTGTCGGTGCAATGTGTACGGTGCTTATGCCGAATATAAGCGCATCGTGGGACATAGACGACCTGACGGGAATACGCCGCAGGACAAAAAAAGCGGTACGCTATGCGGCGTTCATGTCGCTGTTCGTTGTACTTTTGATACCGTTTGCGCCATGGCTGTGCGAGGTTTTGTTCAAACAGGAGATAACGGGACTTTTCTGCATTCTGCTCGGTATAAAGGCGATAATCAACCATTTTCTTATCGTCAGCATAAGCGTATTGAACGGCGTGGCGGAGCAGCGCAGGGTACTGTCGAACGCCATAGCGGGCGAGCTTGTGCAGCTTGGGCTTATATGGCTGCTGACGGGCGTGCCGAGCCTTAACATATACGGCTATATCGCAGGCGTTATCGTCGGTGATACGCTCAGACTTGGATTGAACGCATACAGAATACGCCGGGCGCTGAAAAATAAATAGCACCGCATGGTGTACAGCCATGCAGTGCTAAGAGCAAATGTGCGGTTACAGACCTATCGCCCCGATGACTATTCCCACAACGGCGGAGAAGGCGATAAAGAGTATCGGGTGCAGCTTTTTCAGGGGCTTTATGTTCGTCAGCACCATCAGCAGCGCAAACAGCGCAAGCCACTTCCAGTCGAGCGAGCCGAAAAATGCGCCGACGCCCGCAAAGGATATGCCGGAAAACAGTGCGACCTTCATCATCGACCAGCCTGAGGCGGCGATAAGTCCGGATACCGCAGGGCGTATGCCGGAAAATGCGCCTTCCACCAGGGGGTTGTTTTTGTATTTGCTTATAAACCTTGCGATTATGGAAATTACTATGAACGAGGGAAGGACAAGTCCGAGCGTTGCAACGATCGCTCCCGGGACGCCCGCCGCCGCAAAGCCCGAATAGGTCGCCATGTTCACGCCTATCGGTCCGGGCGTAGATTCCGAGACCGCCATCATGTCAACGAGCATCTCCTCGGTCAGCCAAGGGTATTTACCCGCAAGCTCATACAAAAACGGAATGGTTGCAAGTCCTCCGCCGACCGCAAAAAGACCTACCTTGAAGAACTCGAAAAAGAGGGTAAGAAAAATCATTTTTTAAGCTCCCCCTTCTCTTTTTTTGCGAAGTAGTACATGGCGATGCCGGCAAGACCTGCGCCGACAACGACGTATATCGGGGAGAGCCCGAGTATGCCGACGATGATGAAACCGATTATCAGCAAAAGCACGCCGAGAATATTTTTAACATTCTGGCGTATGAGGCGGATTACTGCGTTGACTATCAGCACGCATACCGCAACACGTATTCCGGCGAAGGCGTCCTGAACGATTTTATAGTCGGCAAAGTTTGCCAAAAGTGCGGCGATTATCGTGATGATTATCAGCGAGGGGGTGATGACGCCGAGCGTTGCAAGTGCGGAGCCGAGAAGCCCCCTTTCGGAGTAGCCGACGAATGTTGCCGTGTTTACGGCTATTACGCCTGGCGTGCACTGACCTATCGCAAAGTAGTCTAAAAGCTCCTCACGGGTGGTCCAGCGGGACTTCTCCACACATTCCTTTTCGAGCATCGGAAGCATGGCGTAGCCGCCGCCGAACGTAAATGCACCGATGCGGAAAAACGCCGCATACAGCTTCAAAAGCGAGGTTTTTTTCGCCTCCCCGGGCGTTGCTGCTTTGTTTTGTTCCATGATTATTTTACAAGCTCTATGCGCTTATTGTCCTTTGACTCACGGTAGAGTACCATTTTTCTGCCGATGCACTGCACGGGGGCGGCGTGAAGCCTTTCTGCGAGTATGGCGATAATCTCCTTTGCGTCCATGTCGCAGGTCTCAAGCACCGATATTTTGATAAGCTCCCTTGCCTCAAGTGCCTTGTCAAGCTCCTGCGTAATGATGGGGGTAAGGCTGCCCTTGCCGAGCTGGAAGATGGGCTGAATGTTGTTTGCGAGCTTTCTCAGCTGCGCCCTTTGTTTGCTTGTTATGTTCATAATGCTTTCCTTTCGCTTATTCTATGAAGTCAAATTCCCACTCGCCCATGCGGACGGTGCTGTCCTCGGTTGCGCCGGCGTTTCGCAGTGCCTCGATTATGCCCTCACGGATAAGATACTGCTGGAACCTTCTCATGGATTCCTCGTCCTCGGCATAGGTGGTGTCGAGTATGTATTCCACCGTGCCGCCCGAAACCACGAACACGTCGCCGTCCTTCTCGATGGAGAAACCCTTTTCGTATGTGCTGTGGCTTATCAGCTCGTCCTCCTCGTATTCGTACGTTTTCGGCAGGGTGTCGAGCACACGGAGTATCTCGTCCAAAAGCGCATCGAAGCCGGACACTGTTGCGGCGGACACGGGGAAGATCTTTACGCCCGAATCGGCAAGGTTTTCACGCAAAAACTCGAGATAGACCTCCGCACCGGTAATGTCCATCTTGTTGGCGGCAACTATCTGCGGCGTTTCAACGAGCTTTTGGGAGTATTTGGAAAGCTCTGCGTTGATGCTGTGATAGTCGTCGATGGGGTTTCTGTCCTCGCAGCCCGAAATGTCGAGCACGTGGACGAGCATCCTCGTGCGCTCTATGTGGCGCAGGAAGTCATGCCCCAGTCCCGCACCGTCGGATGCGCCCTCTATCAGACCGGGTATATCCGCAAGCACGAACGTTTTGTCATAGCGCTTTACGACGCCGAGGTTAGGGGTAAGGGTGGTAAAGTGATAGTTTGCGATTTTGGGCTTTGCGCTTGTCAGTACCGAAAGAATTGTGGATTTTCCAACGTTCGGAAGACCGATAAGCCCCACGTCCGCAATGGTTTTAAGC
Organism: Clostridia bacterium; assembly: GCA_016296415.1. GTDB lineage: Bacteria > Bacillota > Clostridia > Christensenellales > CAG-138 > JAEDJH01. Next base: position 21,835 of record JAEDJH010000006.1, read on the forward strand.
TCAAGCTCCACCTCGTGCTCGGTGGTTTTCTGCCCGGGCTGGGAAAACCTCGGCGCCTGATGCGTGGGCGTGGCAAAGCGTGCGTTGCCCTTGCCGCCCCTGCCGCCGTGAAGCACAAGGCGCTGCTTGCCGGGCTTGTTCATGTCGGCGATTATCTTGCCGGTCGCAACCTCCCGAACGAGCGTGCCGACGGGGACCTTGATCACTATATCCTGACCGGTTTTGCCCTTTTGATTGAGCGCACGTCCGTTGTCGCCGTTTCCGGCACGGAAATGCCTTGAATACTTGAAGTCGAGCAGCGTGCTCATGCCGCTGTCGGCAACGAAAATGACGCTTCCGCCGTTGCCTCCGTCGCCTCCGTCGGGGCCGCCCTTGAGGACGAACTTCTCCCTATGGAAGGAGGAACAGCCGTCGCCGCCGTTTCCCGCTTTAATAAAAACCCTTGCTTTATCTACAAACTGCATAATTATTCCCGCCCTGCGGCATCTCCTTTGTCGGTTTTGTTGTATTCTCTGCAAACGGCGCTCAGGGTGCATTCGGTGCAGCGGGGGTTCCTTGCCGCACACACCCTCCGTCCGTGGAATATGAGCCAATGATGCGCTATCGACCAGCTTTCACGGGGAATGTTCTCCATGAGCTGCTTTTCTATTTTCAGCACGTCCTTCCCGTCCGCAAGACCGAGCCTTACCGACACCCTTGCAACGTGCGTATCCACTGCGATGGCAGGCGTCCCGAAGGCGTTTGACATAACGACGTTTGCGGTTTTTCTGCCTACGCCCGGCAGTGCGGTCAGCTCCTCGAGCGTTTCGGGCACGCCGCCGCCGTAGCTTTCCGTGAGTATGCGGCAGGTGGCGAGTATGTTTTTGCACTTTGTTTTGTACAGACCGCACGGCTTTATATAGCTTGTCAGCTCATCCTCGGTCATTGCCGCCATGCTGTGTGCATCGGGGCGGTCGATGAAAAGCTGCTTTGTGCATTTGTTCACCTGATTATCGGTGCATTGTGCGCTGAGCATCGTTGCGATAAGCAGCTCAAACGGGTTGGAAAAATTGAGCTGAGGTGCGGCATCGGGATGCGCCTCGCTCAAAAGCTCAAGTATTTTATTGCAGTGCGCTGTGTCTGACATAAATTAGCTCCTTTAACACTTTATTATCGCACACGGAACGCCCCGTGTCAAACCAAACGGAGACCTGTTTTTACTGGTGCAACAAAAAAGCAGCCTGCGGTACGCTTTAGGCTGCTCTTTGCTTTTTGGCGGATCTACACGAAAAACCTGAGCTCCCGATGTATCCTGTCCTCGTGTGTCAAAAGGCGTTCGGCGAGGTTTCTTACCTCTTCATCCGCCGACTGATTATCCTTCAGCGCCCTTGTTATGTCGATAATGCCCATCGTTGCGCCCTGCACGAGCATCTCGGCAAGGTGCGACGAGGTTTTGTCTATGGCGAGATTTGCCTTCATCGCCATGCGCACGCCGAAGGATGAAACGCCGTTTGAACGGGGCGGTTTATCTGCCGTGCGGAAAAAGTCGTTGGTCTTTTCCAAAATACATTGGTACTCGTCGTAATATTGCTCCAGCAGGGTTTTGAGCGCCCTGTCCTCACATATCCTTATTATGTGGCGGAGCGAGTAGCAGCCCATTTCCACATTGGTATAGATCTCGTTCAGCAAATCCGTTGTCTGTGTCATCGTGTAACCTCTTTTCTTCTTTTTGGGTAGTGTTTGCCGCCGCTGCATTATTTATTTGGCATAAAAGATTTTTCTTCTTGCAAATGTTTCCGTAATGTCACAAAGTGATGTTGACAATAATATTGACGGGTGGTATTTTAATACCGAGATTAGCACTCAACACAAACGAGTGCTAACAACGAAAGGGGGCGGCCGTATGCAGCTTGACGCAAGAAAGCTGAAAATATTGCAGGCGATAATCGAAGATTATATCTTTACCGCCACGCCCGTCGGCTCACGCACCATTTCAAAGCACGAGGATATTGCTTTGTCCTCCGCCACGATAAGGAACGAGATGTCGGATCTGGAGGAGCTTGGCTATCTTGAGCAGCCGCATACCTCGGCGGGACGCATACCCTCGGACAAAGCTTTCAGGCTGTACGTTGACAGCATGATGAAGCACGCAAAGCTCACCGACAGCGAGATGAAGCTCATACGGAAAAGCTGCACCGATATGCTCGACGGAGTGGAGAGCGTGGCAAAGCAAACGGCAAAGGTCATATCCGATATGACCATGTACACGTCGATGGTGCTGTCGCCTCAGGTACGGGGGATAAAGCTCAAGCATATACAGATAGTACCCCTGAGTGAAACGACTGCGCTGCTGATAATCGTGACGGATGCGGGAATGACAAAGAACGCCATGATACGCCTTCCCGAGGGTGTTACGGCGGACATGATGGATAAGCTGTCAAAGCGACTGACCGCAAAATTCATTAACAGACCCTTTGCGGACATAACGACCGACAAGCTGGACGAGGTTTTTTCGGAGCTTGGCGAGCAGAGACGGTTTTTGGAGGCGATAACCAAAACCGTGAAAAGGACGGTGGAGGGCGGCGCAAACAGCGTTGCGCTGTCGGGCACGACGAGAATGCTCAACCACCCCGAGTACAGCGACATGGCGAAGGCAAAGCAGTTTTTATCCGTTATCGAGGGGAAGGACGTACTGTACAATCTGCTGTCGGATTCGACCAACATGGAGTTTTCCGTGAGGATAGGAAGCGAGAACGAAAACCCGGAAATGAGGGATTGCAGCATTGTGACCGCAACCTACAGGATAGGAGATACGCCGATAGGCTCTCTCGGAGTCATAGGCCCCACGAGGATGGACTATGCCAGGGTGCTTGCGGTGCTCAGATATATGGGAAACAGTCTAAGTGAGATATTGACAAGTATTTACGAAGAGGACGGGCATTAAAGTGGCAAAGAACAAGAAGGAAATCAAGGACAGCGAAGTGAACACGGAGCAGGAGGCGGCAGTGCCCGAAACGGCGGGGGAGACCCTTGACGGCGAAGGCGGCAGTGCTGCGGAAGAAACCGTGGTGCTTACGGGAGCGGAGCTTGCGGAGCTCAAATCGAGGATCGACGAGCTGAAAAAGAACTATGAATCGGCGGTCAACACCGCACAGAGAACGCAGGCGGATTTTGCAAACTTCAAGCGCAGGAATCAAAACATCGTTTCCGACAGCATGGAGGAGGGCAAAATAACGGTAGTAAAGGCGATCCTGCCGGTGCTTGACGACTTTGACCGTGCGCTCGGCTGCGAGAACAAGGATCAAAAGTTCTTTGACGGAGTGGTGCTTGTGCACCGAAGGCTGATGGATTCGCTCGGTGCGCTCGGGCTTTCGGAGATAGAATGCAGCGGCAAATTCGATCCCGAGTTCCACGAGGCCGTTTTGCAGGAGGAGGACGAGAACAGGGAGGAAGGCGATATAATCCTTGTGCTCAGAAAAGGATATAAATTGGGTGAACGCATAATTCGCCACAGCATGGTGAAGGTTGCCAAATAATAAAAACAATAAATTAAAGAACATTGTTCAGGAGGATAAACACAATGGCAAAAATAATCGGTATAGACCTTGGTACAACAAATTCGTGCGTTGCAGTGCTTGAAGGCGGTGATCCCGTCGTAATCCCCAACTCCGAGGGCGCAAGGACTACCCCGTCCGTAGTGGCGTTCAAGGGCGGAGAGAGAATGGTGGGTCAGATCGCAAAGCGTCAGGCCATCACGAACCCCGACAGCACAATCTCCTCGATAAAGAGGGAGATGGGCTCCAACTACACCAAAAACATCAACGGCAAGGACTACACGCCGCAGGAAATTTCCGCAATGATACTCCAAAAGCTCAAGCAGGACGCCGAAGCATATCTCGGAGAGACCGTAACGCAGGCGGTAATCACCGTTCCCGCATACTTCTCCGACAGCCAGCGCCAGGCGACCAAGGACGCCGGCAGGATAGCGGGTCTTGAGGTTCTCCGTATAATCAACGAGCCGACGGCGGCATCGCTTGCATACGGCATGGATAAGGAAAATGCACACAAGATACTCGTTTACGACCTTGGCGGCGGTACGTTCGACGTATCCATACTCGAGATCGGCGACGGCGTATTCGAAGTGCTTGCAACCAACGGCAACAACCGTCTCGGCGGCGACGACTTCGACAACAGGCTCGTAAACTACATTTGTGACGAGTTCAGAAAGACCAGCGGCATTGACCTTAGAAACGACAGAAACGCCCTCCAGAGACTCAAGGAGGCGGCGGAGAAGGCAAAGATCGAGCTTTCGAGCGTTATGACCACCAACGTCAACCTGCCCTTCATCACCATGACGGCAGACGGTCCCCAGCACCTCGACATGAACATCACGAGGGCGAAGTTCAACGAGCTTATCGCAGACCTCATCGACAACACGAGAAAGTGCATGCAGCAGGCGATGAAGGACGCCGGCATCAGCAACAGCCAGCTTGACAAGGTAATACTCGTCGGCGGCTCTTCCCGCATACCTTACGTGCAGGAAACCGTAAAGAGCGTGACCGGCAAGGAGCCGTTCAAGGGCATCAACCCCGATGAGTGCGTAGCGATAGGTGCGGCGATCCAGGCAGGCGTTCTCGGGGGCGAGGTAAACGATATAGTTCTTCTTGACGTAACTCCGCTTTCGCTCGGCATCGAGACCGTGGGCGGCGTGTTCACAAGGCTTATCGACAGAAACACCACCATCCCCACGCAGAAGAGCCAGATATTCTCCACCGCCGCAGACGGGCAGACGAGCGTTGAGGTCCACGTGCTGCAGGGCGAGCGTGAGTTTGCACAGTACAACAAGACCCTCGGCAGGTTCCAGCTTGCGGGCATCGCTCCGGCGCCCAGAGGCGTACCGCAGATCGAGGTCAAATTCGACATCGATGCAAACGGCATTGTCCACGTATCCGCAAAGGATCTTGGCACCGGAAACGAGCAGCAGGTGACGATAACCGCGTCGACCAACCTCTCCGAGGATGAGATCAAAAAGGCGGTCAGAGAGGCGGAACAGTTTGCAAAGCAGGACAAGGAGCGCAAGGACGAGGTTGAGCTCAAAAACCACGCCGACAGCCTCGTGTATCAGACCGAAAAGACCATGAAGGAGCTTGGCGACAAGATAAGCCCCGAGGATAAGACGAGAATAGAGACCGAAATACAGAACGTTAAGAGCAACATGGAAGCCGGCACAGAGAGCCTGAAGGCGGCAACCGAAAAGCTGACGGAGGTTTCCTACGACGTATTCGGCAAGATCTACAGCGCAGCGCAGGCGGAGGCGCAGCAGCAGGGCGGCGCATATCAGCCGAACGATGCGGGCAGCGCAAACAACGGCGGTGACGACGTCATCGACGCCGACTATGAGGTAGTGGACAAATAATACAGAATCTGATACCTTAAAAGGGGATATGTGATGCAGGGGTGAGCAATTTGCCCCTGCAAAAATCCGTAAAGGAGTTTGGGGAATGGCAAAAAGAGATTACTATGAGGTTTTGGGCCTGCAAAAAAGCGCAACCGAGGACGAGATAAAGAGCGCTTACAGGAAGTATGCAAAAAAATACCATCCCGACCTCAATCCCGACAATAAGGAAGCTGAGGAAAAATTCAAGGAGGCTAACGAGGCGTACAGCGTGCTGAGCGACAAGCAAAAGCGGGCACAGTACGACCAGTTCGGGCACGCCGCATTCGACCAGACGGGCGGAGGCTATTCACAGGGCTTCACAGGCGATTTTTCGGATATAATCAACAGCTTTTTCGGCGGCGGCTTCGGAGGGGGCTTCGGAGGTCATACGAGGCACAACGGGCCCGTAAGAGGCGACGATTTGGGCTATAATCTCACCATCACCTTTGAGGAGGCAGCTTTCGGCGCACGCAAGGAAATAGTAATAAACCGTGAAGAGGAGTGTGCCGAGTGCAAAGGCAGCGGCGCAAAGCCCGGCACAAACGCCCAAACGTGTACAACCTGCGGCGGAAGCGGTCAGGTGCGTGTACAGCAAAACACCATGCTCGGCTCATTCTCCACCGTCCGCACCTGCGATGCGTGCAGGGGCACGGGCAAAATAATCAGCGACCCCTGCACATCCTGCAGAGGCAGCGGCAGGGTGACAAAGAGCAACCGCATTATGGTGAACGTACCTGCGGGCGTGAACACCGGCTCAACGCTCACCTTGAGGGGCGAGGGTGAGGCGGGGCTTCGCGGAGGCCCCAGCGGTGACCTTTACGTAAAGCTTAACGTAAAGCCGCACAAGCTTTTTGAGCGCAAGGGCTATGATCTGCACCTTGGAATGAACATACCGCTTACAACGGCGGTTCTCGGCGGCGAGATAGAGGTTCCTACGCTTTCGGGTGCTGTAAAATACAACATACCGGCAGGCACCCAGCCCAACACGGTTTTCCGCCTGAGGGAGCAGGGGATAGTAAGACCGAACACGACCCAGAAGGGCGACCTGTTCGTGAAGGCGATAATCGAGATCCCGAGAAAGCTGACGAACGAGCAAAAGGAGTTGTTTGAAAAGCTTCGTATGTCGCTCGGCGATAAAAATGCCGCCAAGGCCGCAAAGAAAGGCATCTTTGAAAAGGTCAGGGACGTATTTGAAAAGTGACGCAATACAGTTTTTAACTTTGTGCGGCGAAAATCGTCCATAGGATTGAAAACACAAAACCCCATCGACAATCGGCTCGGTGGGGTTTGTTCGTTTATACGCCATATTATATTGCATATCTTCCGTTGCCGCACGTCTTTCCCGACTTCGCAGCGAAGTACCTAAGCCCGTTATTCCGCACGGTCGGATAAAAAGGTTTCGAGATTTACGGTGTGATTGTATTTTACCGAAGCCACTCTGTCTTTTTCAATAATCAGCTTCGTCAGGTCAATGTCGTTGATTGCCGCAATGGCGACGATGTAATGGATCATATCCGCCAGCTCCGTGCCGAGCTGCTCCTGCAGGTTGTTTTCGTCGGCAGTCTTTCTGCCGGCAGTTTTCCTGCAGGCAGCTTTTCTGCAGGCAGCTTTCCTGCCTGCACGCATGTTAAGAACCTCCGCAACCTCGCCCAGCTCCTCCGCAAGCTTCATAAACATGCTTTGCTCCGTTGCCCAACCGCCGTAGCGGTCGGATAAATATGCCTGCAGCGCATCTATTGTGATTTTCATTTTACGTTCCTGCTCCTTGTGTTTAGTTCGGCTTGCACCACGAAAATGAACCTATATGTAAACAGACCTTTTTTCTTCGTTATAAATGGAATTTCTCTTGAATCATTTTTGCAACTACATCGGGAGGAAGTTTTGAATTATCAATTTTAATGTAGTTATCAAACGGAATTTCACCCTCAAAACTTTCGAGTCGGTATTTTGTATCATCGTTGATAAGTCTTTGATTCGATACCTCAACATTTCTTTTCGATGCTTTGTTCTTCAACCGGTTTTCAGTAACATTTCGTTCTAATCTAATTTCGCGGGGAGCAACAAGTTCCACATAGTAAAACTCTGTATTATAGGGTTCAAAAATACTTTTCACATATTCAATATAATCCCAATCTGCTTGTTGGTCGAAAGCCCACATATATGTGAAAATCATTCCATAGCAATCTGACTTCGCAAATTCCTCAAAAACTACCTGACGAAGTCTATTAATTACTTTTCCATTATATTGGCCAAAGATTTCTATTACGGGTTCTATTGTCATATGATTGTGAAATAATCTCAACCCCGTGAGTTTCATAAGTTCCTGCCCAACAGTCATTTTACCGACAGCAGCATTACCTATCATAAACAACAATTTCATTATTAACACCGACCTCGTTGATTGTTCAATTTACTCTCTGCAGTATTTATTGAAGTAATCAGTAATTTCTTAACTTCTATACATTTATCTAAAATATCGTTATTATCGTAATAACCACTTTCAATTAATAATTCCAACCAATATTCACTTTCGGAACATTCTTTGAGCGCAATTTGAAGTTTGGCAATAAAATCAGCAGTTCCGTGACCGTAAAATGCCTCACGAAAGTTTGCACCTACACTTGTTCCACTACGGATAAGTTGGTTTGTAAGCACACTTTCTTTTTTAGTTTGTTTTACATAGTTACAAACTTTTATAATCTGCAAAGCAAATTCTTTAGATTTTGCAATCAACGGACTATCAGTCATAATATTACCGCCTTTCATATTGTCATTATACCACTATAACACAATAAGAACAAGGCAAAGCCTTGCAAAAGACTTATTACCTCTTACCTATTACTTATTACTTATTACTTCCCAAAGCCCCAAGGACGTTTGAGGTAAGAGTGAAGAGGTAATAGGTAAGAAGTAAGCCCCAAGAACTTATCGTTCTTGGGGCTCTGGAGGCACCACCCGGAATCGAACCGGGGATGACGATTTTGCAGACCGCTGCCTTACCGCTTGGCTATGGTGCCGATTAAAAAATGGAGCGGGAGACGGGGCTCGAACCCGCCACCTCCGCCTTGGCAAGGC
>JAEDJH010000065.1 GCA_016296415.1 Clostridia bacterium
TCCAGGGGCTTCATCGTCGGGAACAGCAGCACATCCCTTATGGTGTGGCTGTCGGTGAGCAGCATGACGAGACGGTCAATGCCGATACCGATACCGCCCGTCGGGGGCATGCCGTATTCGAGTGCAAGGCAGAATTCCTCGTCGATCATCATCGCCTCGTCGTCGCCCTTTGCACGCTCAAGCGCCTGCTGTATGAAGCGGCTGCGCTGGTCGATGGGGTCGTTGAGCTCCGAGAAGGCGTTTGCATATTCCGAGCCCATGATGAAAAGCTCGAAGCGCTCGGTTATGCCGGGGACGCCGGGCTTGCGCTTTGAAAGCGGCGAGATCTCCACGGGGTAGTCGATTATGAAGGTCGGGTTGATCAGCTTGTCCTCAACGAACTGGTCAAACGCCGCCGCAAGCAGCCTGCCCTTTACGGGGGAAATGCCCTCGGTGTCGAGATGGATGCTCTTTGCAAGCGCCAACGCTTCCTCATCGGTGGCGCAGGCCATGAAGTCCGCACCCGTGTAGCGCTTGACGGAGTCATTCATGGACAGACGCTCGAAGGCGGGCTCGAGGTCCAGCTCCTGCCCCTTGAAGGTTATTTTGGTGGTGCCGAGCACCGTCTTTGCAAGGTGGCGGATAAGCCCCTCGACAAGCTCCATCATGCCGTTGTAATCGGTATAGGCCTGATAAAGCTCCATCATGGTGAACTCGGGGTTATGGGTTGCGTCCATGCCCTCGTTTCGGAATATCCTGCCGATCTCATAAACCCTTTCAAGTCCGCCGACGATGAGCATTTTGAGTCTGAGCTCGAGCGCTATTCGGAGGTACATATCTATGTCGAGCGTGTTATGATGGGTTATGAACGGTCTTGCCGAAGCGCCGCTTGCCGTGCTGTTGAGCACGGGGGTCTCGACCTCCAAAAAGCCCTGAGCATCGAGGTAGCGACGCATCTCGCTGATTATAAGGCTCCTTTTTACAAAGGTGTCCCTGACCTCGGGGTTGACGATAAGATCGACAAAGCGCTGACGGTAGCGTGTTTCGGCGTCCTTGAGCCCGTGGAACTTCTCGGGAAGCGGGCGCAGGGACTTTGAAAGCAGGGTGACTTCCTTTGCATGGACGCTGACTTCGCCCGTCCTCGTTTTGAAAACAAGACCCTTTACGCCGATAAAGTCGCCAATGTCGTAGGTTTTGAACTCCGCATATTCGGCCTCGCCAATATCGTCACGGCGCACGTAGAGCTGAAGCTGCCCCATGCGGTCGAGAATGTGTACGAAGGTGGCTTTGCCCATTATACGCTTTGCGATTATGCGTCCGGCAACGGAAACGTCGGTGTTTTCGAGCGCTTCAAAGTCGTTTATGACGGACGTGCTGTGGTGGGATACGTCGTAGCGCATGACCTCAAAGGGGTCTTTTCCGGCCTCCTGCAGTGCCTTGAGCTTGTTTCGCCTTACCTGCAGAAGCTCGGATATGTCCTCGGAGGGGGCGCCCGCCGCATCCGACGACGGTATATTGCTGTTAATGTTCTGTTCCATGTGGTTCTCCGCTTTCTGTTATTTGCTTATTTCGAGTATCAGGTAGGAAACCTGACCGCCGTTGGGCGTGAATGCCTGGACGGTTTCGCCGACATGGTGACCGATTATTGCCTTGCCGACGGGCGATTCGTCCGAGAGCTTGCCCATCATGGGATCAGCCTCGGCTGTGCCGACGATATGGTAGGTGTATTCCTTGCTGCGGTCTATATGTTTTATTTTAACCTTGGAGCCGACGCCAACCACGTCCGAGCTTGCGCCCTCGATTATTACGACGTTGCGGAGCATGGCCTCAAGCTCCTGTATCTCGTGCTCGGTCCTCGCCTGCTCGTCTTTTGCGGCGTCGTATTCTGCGTTTTCGCTGAGGTCGCCGTGAGAACGTGCCTCTTTGAGCTCCTCTGCTATCTCAAGCATCCTTACGGTCTTGAGATACTCCAGGCGGGCTTCCTTCTCTTTGACTCCCTGCGGTGTAAGCAATACTTCTGACATATTAAAAATCCTCCTGTCGCAGATTAAGCATTGTATAATTATCCTGTTTGCAATAAGCCATTATATTTCAGCAAACATGGGCTGTCAAGCGGTGGCGGCACGATTTAACCATCGGTTTTTGCAATAAAATCGTTCAAAAGCGCCTCAAGCTCATCGTAGCTGCCGCAGAGGTTCGCCCTCTGGCGCAGGTCGGATGCGCCCCGTATGCCGCTTGCGTACCATGCGATATGCTTTCGCACCTCGAATCTGTGTGCGTCGCCCTTTTGCTCACGGTGCATTTTCAGGTGCAGAAGCGCCGTTTCCATGCGCTCCTTTTCGCTCGGGGGAGTGTAGTTCTCTCCCTTGAGCGCCGCCTTTACCTCGTTGAATATGAACGGATAGCCCTCTGCGCCCCTTGCGATCATTATGCCGTCGCAGCCCGTTCGGTCAAGCAGCTTTTTTGCCGCTTCGCCCGAAAAAACGTCGCCGTTGCCGATGACGGGGATGCCCACCGCCGTCCTGACCTTGGCGATTATGTCCCAATCGGCCTGCCCCCGGTACATCTGCTGCCTTGTTCTGCCGTGAACGGTGACGGCGCTTGCGCCGCTGTCCTCGGCGGCCATGGCAAACTCCACGGCATTTATATGCTCATCGTCCCAGCCCTTTCTGAACTTGACCGTCACGGGCAGCTTTACAGCATCGCTCACCGCCCGTATTATCCTTGAGGCAAGCGGGATGTTCAGCATGAGCGAGCTGCCCTCGCAGTTGGAGGTTATCTTCCTTGCGGGACAGCCCATGTTTATGTCTATTAGGGAAAGCCTTCCCTGCATTTCCTCTTCGAGCATGGCGGCGGTTTCGGCAAGTATCTCGGGCGAGCTGCCGAAAAGCTGTATGCCGCAGGGGAAGTCCGATTCGGAAAACTCCGCAAGCCGCTTTGTGGCGGCGCTTCCGTAGTGAAAGCCCTTTGCGCTTACCATTTCGGTATAGGCAAAGTCTGCGCCGAACTGCCTGCACAGCGCACGGAACGGCTTATCCGTTATTCCTGCCATCGGCGCAAGCAAAACGGGAATATCGCCGTGCGAAAGCCCGAGCAGCTCATTGAGGCGGCTCACTCGTCATCCTCCGCAGTGTCAAGAAGGCTGTAATCGGGGGTGGGCTTGACCTCGGCGGGCGGATTCTCCTCAATTACCTTCAGCTCGGATATGTACCATCTCGACTCCTCGTCCATGGTGAACGTAACCTCGTACAGCACATCCGTCCATTCGGGAAGCGCACCCGTGACCGCATCGCTGTTGGGCTTGCCGGAGAGGGAGGCCATACGCTCAAGCACCTTCATAGTGGCTTCCCTGCGCCCGAACATGGCGGATATTCCCCGTATGGAAAGGCGGTGGTCGTAGTTTGTTACGGTATAGTCGGCGTATCGGTCGGAGTTTAACAGCTCGTCTCTTGCGAGCCACTCGTCGGTGAAATATTCGGAAAGCTCGTTCAGCGAGCCGTCCTGCAATATACATTCGGCACGGAGGGCCATGCCCTCGGTAACGACTATATAGATGTTGCCGACGTACATTCCGGTGAAAACGAAGCATATCGCAAGCGCTCCCACGAGTATGGAAACGGCAACTATTTTAAGAAAAAACCAGATGGAGCGTCTGGCAACGGTCAGCTTGTTTTTTTTCATAGCAACTCCCTTCGTCAAAGCAGACGTTATGACATTACATTATAGCATATTTTCGCACCGATTTCATGCAAAGTCACGCACATTCGGCAAAGAAAATGTGAACGTGCGGGGAGGATGAAAAAATGATATAATTAAAAAACGTTTTAATGCAATAAAAAAGCGTTCCCGCGCATTATTAAAGTGAAAGGAAAAAAGGATATGTTCTGTGTAATGATGCTTCCCGAAGCCGAATCGGTGAAAAGGGCGCCGAGTCCGGCAACGCTGGAGGCGATGATAAAAGGCATAGCCGAGGGGAACATGACAGCGCTGCATGATCTCTACGACGCCGTTTCCGGAGCGGTATATGGCTTTGCACTTTCCATAACGAGAAGCGCCCACGATGCGGAGGACGTTTTACAGGAAACCTTTTTGACCGTTCACGGCGGCGCCGCAAGCTACACGGCACACGGCAAGCCGATGGCATGGATCTTGAGGATAGCGAGAAATCATGCACTTATGCACCTGAGACGTATGAAGCGCTATGCGCCGAACGGAGACGATTCACTGTACAACAGCGAGGCGCTGTCCAGGGTGGACGATGCGGAGGAACGGATACTGCTGAAGGGTTTGCTCGAGAGCCTGACGGAGCAGGAACGGCAGATAGTGATGCTGCGTGCCGTTGTCGGAATGAGAAGCAGGGAGATAGCCGAGCTGCTTCACCTGCCTCTCGGAACCGTATTGTCAAAGTACTCAAGAAGTATAAAAAAACTGCAGGAGCTGTGCGAGGAGAAATAAAATGAGAACAATCGAAAAAAAGCTTTCCGATGCTGTGAACAGGCTTATTCCGGAGGATATGTATTTCCGGATCGAAAAGAGCGTTTCCTCGGCAGGGTATCCGACAACAAAGAAAGACGAGGAAAATTATATGAATAAAAAAACAAAGAGCATAACAAAATGGATGAGTGCAGCGGCTGCGGCGTGCCTGCTGGCGGCGTTCGGGCTGTTCGGAGGGATCTTCTATGCAAATAATATGGCGGTGGATACGGTGGTGGATATCGACGTAAACCCCAGCATACAGATCTCGACCAACAAAAAGGACGTAGTGCTGAAGGTGGATGCGCTCAACAGCGATGGCGAGGCGGTGCTGGACGGCATGAACCTTAAAAATGCCGATATAAAGGTTGCAGTCAATGCGATAATCGGCTCGATGGTACGCTGCGGCTATCTGACGGATGCTGACAACGGAATACTTGTCAGCGTACACAACGAGGATACGAACCGGGCGCTCGGCATCCGCAACGAAATACTTGCGGACATAGACAGCTCCCTCAAGGAAAACCATATCGAGGCGAGCGTTATCAATCAAACCGTTACCGATACCGGAGCCGCTGCAGAGTTTGCAAAGAAGCACGGTATATCAACGGGCAAGGCGGTGTTCGTACTCGGGATAGCCGAAAAAGAGCCGGCGTTCAACGCCGACGAGCTTGCTTCCCTGAGCCTTCGTGAGATTGCGGAGCTTGTCGTCAGATACGGCGTGGACATAAGCGGCTTTGCAGACTATGACCGTGACGACGGCGTTTGGGAAAACATCGCTGACATCATTGACGACATAAACGAAAGCACCGATGCGAGCATTCCCACAGCACCCGAGGGGGCTATAACGCCCGAGCAGGCGGAGCAAATCGCCCTTGAGCACGCAGGGTTCACCGGCGGAGGCGTGGTGTATATCAAGACCGAGCTTGAAAAGGATGACGGAGTATGGAAGTACGAGATCGAGTTTTATGCAAACGGCGTCGAGTACGAATACGATATTGATGCAATGACCGGCAACATCCTTCGCCATGAGAAGGATGCGGACGACGGAGGAAACAGACCTCCGCAAACGGAAACGACTCCTCCTGCGACGACAACGCCCGCACAGCTCATAGACACGGCGGCGGCAAAGGCGGCAGCGCTTGCCCATGCCGGAGTAAATGCCGACGATGCAATATTCGTCAAGGCGGAGCTTGACAGGGATGACGGCGTATGGAAGTACGAGATCGAGTTCATCACAAACGGCAATGAGTACGAATACGATATTGACGCCCTGACGGGTGCGGTAACAGAGTATGATGTTGAACCCGCCGATCACGGGGACGGCCACGGCCCTCACAGCACGGTGCCTTCACCCACGCAGCAGGCGGAGGAGTTTATCGGCGAATCACGTGCAAAGGAAATAGCGCTTGAAAGGGCCGGCGTCACGACTGCAAGATTTGAGAAGGTTGAGCTGGATAAAGATGACGGCGTATGGGTATATGAGATCGAGTTTTATGCCGACGGCGTCGAGTATGAATGTAAAATAAATGCCATAACCGGCAAAATCAGGGAGTTTGGCAGCGAAAAGGACGATTGAGGTCAAATAAAACGGGGAGGGACGCATATACCGAACAAAAAGGCAGAGAGCTTGAATCTCTGCCTTCTTTATGCGTTTACGGGAGCGCCTTTTTTCTTTACTTCGTGCCGAAAAGTCTGTCGCCGGCATCGCCGAGACCGGGTACGATGTAGCCGTGGTCGTTGAGCCTTTCGTCCACGCAGGCGATGAAAATGTCAACGTCGTCGTGTGCGGACTGCACCTTTTCTATACCCTCGGGTGCGCCGATGATGCAGACCAGCTTTATGCCCTTGCAGCCGTTGCGCTTGAGGGCGTTTATGGCGGCAACCGCCGAGCCGCCCGTGGCAAGCATCGGATCGACGACTATCATTTCACGCTCGCTTGCATCGGTGGGCAGCTTGCAGTAATAGTCAACGGGCTCGAGCGTTTCGGGATCCCTGTAAAGTCCGATATGCCCTATTTTTGCGGCGGGGATCAGGCTCATTATGCCGTCAACCATGCCGAGACCGGCACGGAGTATCGGCACAACGCCTACCTTTTTGCCGCCGAGCTGCTTTGCGTGGGCGACCGCCACGGGCGTTTCTATATCCACGTCCTCCAGCGGCAGATCCCTTGTCACCTCATAGCCTAAGAGTATGGCAAGCTCATGCACAAGCTCACGAAACTCCTTAGTGCCGGTTTTTTTGTTGCGGAGAATGCTCAGCTTGTGCTGAACCAGCGGATGATTGATTACGGTCAGGTTGCCCATTTTTTGTTCTCCTTTGTGTTTTTTGTATGCCCGCCCGTATCAGCGGCGGTTTTCATATTCGCTTATTTTGGCTATGCC
>JAEDJH010000007.1 GCA_016296415.1 Clostridia bacterium
CCGAAAGCCCTTTATTTCCAAGAGTTTTCGGGCACTTGTTAGCCATTCGATATTATTCCCACTCCACCGTTCCCGGGGGTTTGGAGGTTATGTCATAGACAACGCGGTTGACGTGGGGTACTTCGGCGATTATGCAGTCGGAGATCCTCTTTAGCACGGGGAAGGGTATCTCCGCCCAATCGACGCTCATTGCATCGGTCGATGTGACCGCACGCACACCGATTGCATAGTCGTACGTCCGCCGATCGCCCATGACTCCTACGCTCCTAATGCCCGTGAACACGGTGAAATACTGCCACAGGCTGCGCTCAAGACCGGCGTTTTTCACCTCACGGCGGAACACCGCATCGCTGTGCCTTAATATCTTCAGCTTTTCCTCCGTCACCTCGCCCATTACCCTTATGGCAAGGCCGGGGCCGGGGAACGGCTGACGCCAAACGAGATGCTCGGGTATTCCGAGGCTTTCACCGAGCAGGCGCACCTCATCCTTGAAAAGCATACGCAGCGGCTCTACCAAGCCCTTGAAGCCTATGTCCTTCGGCAGGCCGCCCACGTTGTGATGGCTCTTTATCACCGCCGAGCCGTTTGAGCCGCTTTCTATAACGTCGGGATAGATTGTGCCCTGCAGCAGATAATCTCCGCCGCCGAGCTTCTTTGCCTCCTCCTCAAACACACGGATAAACTCGGTGCCGATTATCTTGCGCTTTTGCTCCGGGTCATCCACACCCCTGAGCTTTGTAAGGAAGCGCTCAGAAGCATCGACCGCAATTATATTCAGTCCGAGCGACTCTTTATAGCACTCCATGACCTCCTGCGCTTCATTTTCACGAAGCAGACCGTGGTCAACAAATATGCAGGTCAGCCTGTCGCCGATGGCACGGTGAACGAGCACCGCCGCAACGGAGGAATCGACGCCGCCGCTCAGACCGGCTATCACCCTGCCGTCACCCACCTGCTTTCTGATGTCCTCTATGAGGGTGTCCGCCACCACTGCGGCGCTTCGGTCGCACTTAAGATGGCAGATATTTTTGAGGAAGTTGTCAAAAATTCTCTGACCGTTATCGGTATGCACGACTTCGGCATGGAACTGTATGCCGTAAAGCCTCTTTTCATCGTTGGCAAACGCCGCAATGCCGCAATTTGCCGTCGATGCGATAACCTCGAAGCCCTCCGGTGCCACGGTGACGGAGTCGTTATGGTTCATCCAAACGGTTCCGTTCTCCATACCCTCAAACAGCGGATGTCCGGCAAAGGTCGTGTTCGTGCGTCCGTACTCCCTTATCTGCTGAGCCTCTATTTTGCCGCCGCAGCACTTGGCAATATACTGCATTCCGTAGCATATACCAAGAATAGGCACGTTCAGTTCAAATATCCAGTCGGGGCAGGTTCTGGCATTCTCCGCATACACGCTGTCGGGACCGCCGGAGAAAATAATGCCGTCAAGTCTGTCTCCGAGTATCTTCTCCTTCGGTGCGGTTATTTGGAAAAGCTCGCTGAAAACTCCGCCCTCACGCACACGCCTCGTAATAAGCTGGTTATATTGCCCGCCAAAGTCAAGTACAACTATTCTTTCACTCATCGCTCGCTCCCGTTAATAATGCTCAATCGTTTACAAGATGATAGAAGCCCTCCGCATCGTGACGCCTGCCGTATGTGCGGTAGTATTCGCCGATGGTTTCGGAAATGCGCTTTACGGTTTGGTACGAGCAATAGGTATGGTATTTGCACTCCTCACACTTGTCGAAGTCGCAAATAAACATGCCCTCCTCGAACGGGCTTTCGCCTGCGTCTATCCTTCTTTCGAGCCTTTCAACAATGTGTGCGGGGTAGAACAGTCTCAGCAGCTCATCCGTGGACGCTCTGTCAACGCCGTCCCGCTTGCATGACAGATAGTGCTGCACGCACAGATAGTACGAGTGCATCTCCTCATCCTTTTCATACAATGCCGCCTTGCCGGCACACTTTTCGGCGTCCGCAATGTTGCCGAGAACATAGTTGCCGTGACCCAGATAGATGTTGTAAAGCTTCCAGTCCTCGGTACCGCTGTTCTCTATCGGTATGCCCGAATAGCTTCTGAACGAGTTGTCCATTTGCTTGCAGCCGGCGTAATACTTCGTCAGCATTACAAAGCTGTACCAATCCGTCGGGGAAGCCTTCTTGTAATTCCTGAGAATATCCCTTGCGAGCAGAGAGAACTGCCTTTCGGGGAAAAGCTGCTTGAGCTTGGTTATCATTACCTCGCTGTATCCGGGCACGATTATGTGCATGGAGGTGAAGCCGAGGTAGCTATGATCCCTCACCAGAATGTCGTAGCCCTGATCGAGGAACATTTTCTTAACACGCATAAACAGCTCCCTGTTGGTCAGGTTGCTGAGATCCTCAAAGCCCCGGAACTTCTCCTCGGATTCAAGGAAGAACCTTGCCGAATGTATGCCCGTGGAGTTTACAAGGAAGTTTCTGATATTGTTTGTAGCGTTTACCTCCGCCATGTTGAACGACATTCTCGAATGCACGACGGCATTCTTGTCGGTCCTTCCCTGGAAAAGCTCGGTAAGCGTTCTTCCCAGGGCAACCTCGAAAACGGGGTGTGCGCCGAAGTGCGTATGGTACTTATGCTTTTTCTCGTCGATGACCGTTGCGGCGATCACGGGGAAGCCCGTTCCGAGAGAGCAATCCTTTATAAGAACCTTGAAGCCATGCTCCTGAAGGCTCCTTATGGTCTTTTTGGCGTTGGGATACCTTTCCACATACTCAAGCGGTATGGTCGGGGGGATTATGCCCTCGGTAAATACCTTCAGTGAGTGACGGCGCTCGACTATCTCGCTCAGGCCCTGCACCATCGCCTCCTCAAAGGTGTTTCCGGCACAGCAGCCAGACGAGCCGTAAATAAGCTGTGCTATCTCAAGCGGAATATACGTTTCCTTATTGTTCCTTATGCTGTAATAGGGCTGACACGGCATCTGCTTTGAGCCGGCATATATCTCACTCGTTTCCAATACCTTCGCCTCGGAAACGATAGGATCCTGCGGTCTGACTCTGGCGCATCTGACGCCCTCTATCCAGTCGGCGCTCGTCTTTTTGAGCTCTTCGGCGGTAAGCCACTTCATGTCGTGTACATACTTATGTATGGGCATGAGCATATTGTTGCTGAACATAACGGCGTTTACCAGAAGACCCGCCTGCAACCTTTCCATGAATTCGGCATAGGCGCTCGCCCTTGCAAACTCCTTAGTTACGCCCTTTCCGTTGGTTCCGACGCTCGTTCCCTTTACGGTCACCCTCGCCGAATAGCAGTTTTCGATGTTGGAGTTGATAAACCTGATCTCCGTTTCGATGTTCAGCCTCTCGAGTATCTCCAATATGCGTGCGACGGTTTTTTCGGGGGTCGTGTCCTTGAATCTTCCGTCAACAAAGTGCATATCGTTTGCAAAGTCGGCGGATATGTCAAGCCCCGCCTGCTTTGCATACTCAAACAATTCCTCGCCCGTCGTGAAATCGTTTATCTTGCGACGGATCTCCTCCGGCAGGCTTGCCAAAATTTCTTTTACGTCCATTTTATCTCTCCTAACATTAAGTAATTTGGTTTCTATGTTCATCGGTCTTGCGCCGCCATATCCGCTGCGCCTCGCCGAACTTTCCGAGATTTTCATACAAAAGGTGTATCGGAAGCCCTATTACCGTAAAATAGCTTCCCTCTATATGCTTTATGAACACACCGCCAACGCCCTGTATGCCGTATGCTCCGGCCTTGTCCATCGGCTCTCCGGTACGGATATAGTCCAGTATCTCCCCGTCCGACATTTCGGCAAAGGTCACCCTTGCCGCATCGTGGCACACGATTTTTTGATCGTCGGATATGATGCAAAGACCCGTATATACCGTATGTGTTTTTCCCTGCAGCCGCTTTAATATCCCAAAAGCATCCGACTCATCCCTCGGCTTGCCGATTATCTCGCCGTCCAGACATACTATCGTATCCGAGCCGATAACTATGCAGCCGTATCTGCCTTCCTTAACCGATTCCGCCTTTTGGCGGGCAAGCTGCTCCACCATTAAGGAGGGTTCGGTTTCGGATGCGTCCTCTTCGATCTCGCTCGGTATCACCTCGTATTCAAGCCCTATCATGGATAAAAGCTCTTTTCGCCTCGGTGACTTCGAGGCAAGTATTATACGCCGTTCGTTCAGCATTTGCTTCGCACCTTCCCGTCCGGAGGCCGGTCCTGTGAAAGCTTATGCAGCATATCGAACCTCCGGATAAATCAAAAGCGGTAGAGGAGCCCTCGCTGAATGGTACAAGAGTTTCTACCGCCGTATTTGCAATTTTACAATCGCATCAAAAATCACCAAACCAGTCACCCTCGCCATCGTCGATAGTGGGTTCCGGTGTCGGACCCTCGGGCGTTGCGGTGGGCTCCGGGGTGCTGCTGTCCGTTTCGGCGGGCGCCGTTGTGGCAGGCACCGCCGTTTCGGTCGGCTCGGGAGTTCCGGTTGCATTCGGGTCGGGGGTTATGCCGAAAAAGTCATTCCACTCCTCCGGCCAGGTTATTGCCGCCTCACCGTCACCAAGGTCAATTACTTCCGTGGTGTTCACCGGCATGGTATAGTTTTCGTCAAGCTTGACCGTTGCGGAATTCGGATCGTCCGTAACGATGGGATATTTGGGTTCGTATGAACCGTTAGGACCGTTCATGCTTCCGATCCCGATGTCGTGGATCTCGCCCTCACCGCTGCGACTGCACGCACACACAAGCAAAAACGCCGCCGCCATCATCACGGCGAAAACCACCCTTGCCATCGTGCTCTTTTTTATTTTCATAATCAACGCCGCCTTTCTCTGCGGTGAACCCACCCCGTCGGAGGGGAGAAGCTCCCCGCCCGACAGCATGAGTTCGCTTTGTTTTTGTTCTTTCCTTTCGGAACGGAAGTGATTACCACTCCCAGCCCTCAATCTGCGAAGCATAGATTTCGCCGTCGCTGGGGTCGCCTACCATTACTTCTTCAGCCTGGCAGAAGCGTACAACCTCGAGGATAGGGGTTTCGAACTTCATCTTACAAGTCCTCCTTCCTTGAATGATGCTCATTTACATGGCCAGCTAACAAGCCATAATAAATTCGATATATTTTATCACAGCCTTTTTGCGATTACAAGTCCGAAAAACCGTTTATTTATCGATAAATCCGGCCCTGCGGATGCGAAGATTATTTACTTCGTTACGACCGGTGCGCCGGTCTTGAGCATTACGTCGTGCGAGCCGCCCTCGACTATGCTCGTGGAGGACACAACGGTCAGCCTTGCGTTTTTCTGCAGGTCGGGTATGTTCAAAACGCCGCAGTTGCACATCGTCGAGCGCACCTTGCCAAGGGTGAGCGCCAGGTTGTCCTTCAGACTTCCGGCATAGGGGACGTATGCGTCAACGCCCTCCTCAAAGCTGAGCTTCGCCGCACCGCCCATGTCGTACCGCTGCCAGTTTCTTGCCCTGTTTGAGCCTTCGCCCCAGTATTCCTTGTAATAGTTGTTGTTAATGATAACCTTTCTGGTGGGGCTTTCGTCAAACCTTGAGAAGTATCTGCCGAGCATTATAAAGTCCGCACCCATCGCAAGGGCGAGCGTCACGTGATAGTCATGCACTATGCCGCCGTCCGAGCAAAGCGGTACATATATCCCCGTTTCCTCAAAGTATTCGTCCCTTGCCTTGGATACCTCGAGCATGGCGGTCGCCTGTCCCCTGCCGATGCCCTTTTGCTCCCTCGTTATGCAGATTGAGCCGCCGCCGATGCCGACCTTTACAAAATCCGCACCGCAGTCCGCCAAAAATCTGAAGCCCTCCGCATCGACAACGTTGCCCGCACCGACCTTTACGCTGTCGCCGTACTTTTCACGGATATAGTCTATGGTCAGCTTCTGCCACTCGGAGTAGCCCTCGGAGGAGTCAATGCAAAGCACGTCCGCACCCGCTTCGATGAGTGCGGGAACCCTTTCCCTGTAATCTCTCGTGTTTATGCCTGCGCCGACGAGATACCTCTTTTGTCCGTCAACGGATTCAAGGGGATTTTCCTTGTGTGCGGCATAGTCCTTTCTGAACACGAAGTACTTCATATTGCCGCCTCTGTCGATTATGGGCAGGGCGTTTATCTTATGCGCCCATATTATGTCGTTTGCCTCCTTGAGCGTTATGTCATCGTAGGCAAAAACCAGCTTTTCAAGCGGCGTCATAAAGCTTTCGACCCTGTCGCCCGGGAGCATCCTGCTGACCCTGTAATCCTTGTCGGTCACTATTCCGAGCAGCTTGCCGCCGCCCGTACCGTCGTCGGTCACGGCAACGGTGGAGTGCCCCGTCCGCTCGTGCAGCTCGAGCACGTCCGCAAGGGTATTGTCGGGCTTGAGGTTGGAATCACTCTTTACAAATCCCGCCTTGTAGCTTTTTACGTTGGCAACCATGTTCGCCTGATCCTCAACGGACTGGGAGCCGTATATAAACGAAATTCCGCCCTCTCTTGCAAGCGCTATCGCCATTTTGTCGTCGGAAACAGCCTGCATAATTGCGGAAACCATCGGTATGTTTATAGATATTGCGGGGGTTTCGCCCTTTTTATAACGCACAAGGGGCGTTTTGAGCGACACATTAGAAGGAATACATTCCTTTGAAGAATAGTTGGGTATCAAAAGATACTCACCGAAAGTCCTCGACGGGTTTTCGTAGATATACGCCATGCCTTTTTACCTCCTGCCCCATCAGCTGTGACGAAGCAAATCCTTCCCTCAAAACTTATTTTTTCGAGTATATCCGCCGCCGCACGATAAGTCAATGCCGCCGCAAAATATATCATCGTTTTTTATTCCGTTTCTTCTATATATGTCATTATCTCGCCGTCAAGCCCGAGCAGCTCGCATATAACAAGCGCCTCCCTCGGCACCGGATCCATGCCCGAAACACGGTATATGCCGTAATCCATAAAGCGCTCTATCGCCTCCGTGCCGCCGCCCTCGGCGAGCTTCATTGCCGCCTTTTCCCTGTCCATGTTTTTAAGACCCACGACCTGATAGTGTGCCGAAGCAAACTCCGCCACACCGTCGTAATGGGTGGTAAAGACGCTCACGGCGTCCTTTTTGCCGAAATATTTGACCGCACCCCTGACTATCCTTGCGCCCTCGTGGGGGTTGGTTCCCCTCGCAAACTCGTCCGCAAGCAGCAGCGTGCGCCCCTCGTCCACGGCCTTTACCGCCTCGTTGAACCTTGCTATCTCCGCACCGAAGCTCGACAGACCGCTTTCGTAGGACTGCCCGTCCTCCATCAGGATGAACAGCGAATCGAAAAGCTCCGTTTCAAACGCCTCCGCAAACGGGAATATTCCGCAATGCGTCAAAAGCACGTTGAGCGCAAGCGTTTTCAAAAGCACGCTTTTTCCGCCCATGTTCGCTCCGGTTATGACCGCCGCACCCGTGTCAAGCTCCACCGACAGCGGTGTAAAGCCCGATCCTCTGCCGCCGAGCGCCTTGGCTATGGCGGGATTGGTCATTTTCCGCACGGCTATACCCGAAGCCGACACGGTTGGGCAAACGCCGCCGTATCGTTTGGCGAGCCTTGCCCTCGCAATAACAAAATCGAGCCGCCCGAGCATGGCGATGTTATCCAGCATTTTATCGGCATATACGCTCAACCGTCCGCAAAGCTGCGTCCTTATGTCCGCCTCCTCCGCCGCTTCCTCCGCCGCCGTTTTAGCGCGCTCCAAAAGCAGTCCGTGCCTTTCTTCCTCGACTGCGGCACGCCGTATAAGCTCCTCAAGCTCACGCTTTCTTCTGCGTATATCGGCAAGCTTTTCGGAAAAGGTGTCGTTTATCATGAACGTCGGCGTTCCCGTCCTGTCGGGATCTATTATGCCGAGCGCCTCCGAAAGTGCGGCAATACCGATATTCCTGTACTCTGCGTTTTCGTTTACCGCATCAAAAAGCGGCTTTATCAGCTCAAGCTGCAACAGGAAGCGTTTTATTTCAAAAAGCTCCGTGTCGCTCGTGACGCCTTTTTTGAGCCCCGAGCAGCTTTTTCTTATGTCCTTGAGAGTCATTAGCCTGCGTTCGAGCGCAGAATATTCCGCCGCCATAGGTTCAAGGGTATCAAGGCACCTTTGCACGTTGTAAAGCTCGTCGGCAAGCAGCGCCTTCTCCGACGGCGAATATACCTTCGTGTGCCTGACAAGCTCCGCACCGTAGGGCGAGCTTGGCTCCATCAGGTCCAGAACGAACCTGAAGCCTATATTCTTCTGCTGCTCAAACGACAGTTTTATCATGTCTGCCTCCCCTTTTCTATGCCTTGACCTGCCTGTCCCATATATTCAGCCATTTCAGGCTTCGATAGCGCAGAAGGCTGATGGTTCCCCTTATGGCAAGGTCCGTCACCATCGCAATCCACGCTCCCGTAAGCCCAAGCTCAAACACGGTCGAAAGCAGGAACGCAAGACCGAGCCTTATGCACCACATTCCGATGAGGCTTGCGTAAAAGGGCCATTTTGTGTCGCCCGCACCCCTCAGTACGCCGCCGATTACCGTCGCCATGGCGAAGAACGGCTGTGCAAACGCCTCTATCTTCAGCACCTTGCCGCCGAGCGCAATAACCTCCGGATCGGCGGTGAAGAAGCCGATGAGCGCTTCGGAGAACACGTACAGTATCACGCCCGCAAGCGACATGAATATTATGCCGCCTATCACGCAGTAACGGCTGAGCTTAACGGCGTGCTGCTTCTTTTCTGCGCCGAGCGACTGCGAAACGAGCGTTGTTCCCGCCGCCGAGAATCCGAACACCGGCATATAGGTGATGCTTTCCGCGGTTATGGCAAGGCTGTGTGCGGCGAGCGACGCCGTGCCGAGTCCCGTTACGATTTTTGTCATAAGTATCTGACCGCCCGAAAGGGTGAATCTTTCAAGCGCAACGGGATATGCGACCTTGAGCACTTCCTTCCATATTCCGCCGTTAAAGCGGAACTTGTCCCTCAGGCTGAGCTTCAGCGGATAATCCTTGTTGTAAAGCGTGAGGAACAGTATGCACGCCGACACACCGAGCGAGGTTATCGTCGCTATTGCGGCGCCCCGTACTCCGAGCCCCGCACCCCACATCTCAAAGCTCGTATCTATGAGCATTTTGTCGGAAAACGGAAGCTTGACCGCCAGTTCGATGACCCTTGTTTCAAATATGAAAAGGAAGTTCAGCACAACGTTGATTACATTGGCGAATATGTTGGCGATCATCGGCGTTCGGGTATCGCCCGAACATCTTATTATGTTGGCGGATATGTTTATAATGACGTTGAAGAAATAGCCCATGCCGATTATGGACAGGTATGCCGATGCGGCTGGCTGTATATGCGGCTCGGTACCCATCCAGCCGGGAAGCACGGGAGCGATAAGCTGCACCACCCCCACCAAAACGGCGCCGAACATAAGCATGGCAAGTATCGCCTGCATTACCGTTTCCTTCGCCCTTTGGTAATTTTTTGCACCCATGTTTTTGCCGACAAGCACCGAAAAGCCGATGCCAAGCGCAGCGCACAAACCGTTTATCAGCCAGGTTGTTGAGGAATTTACCGCCACGGCCGCCGTAGCATCGACGCCCAGCGAGCCTACCATGGCGGTATCAACGTACTGGACGGCGGTGACAAGAAGCTGCTCAAGTATCGTCGGCCATGCAAGGAACCATATAAGTTTTTCGGGACGTATGGATTCGTCCAGCAAGTCAATGTTTTTTCTCATGGTTACATTATACAACCAAATCGCTGTTGTGAAAACCTCCTAAAAAGTGTATAATTTTTTATTATACGGTTTAAGAGGACGGTCATGGAGCTTTTTTCACAAAACAGGGCAAAAAAAACGCCGCTTGCGGACAGGATGCGCCCCCGGACGCTCGATGAGTTCACGGGGCAGGAGCATATTGTCGGTCGGGGCAGGCTGCTTCGGCGTGCCATCGAAACCGACACGCTCCAAAGCTCGATATTCTTCGGTCCCCCCGGCTGCGGTAAAACCACGCTTGCCTCGGTCATCGCAAACTCCACCGGCGCAAGGTTCGTCAAGCTCAACGCCGTTACCGCCGGCGTGAAGGACGTGAGAAAGGTCATTGACGACGCCGAAGCGGATCTGAATCTGTACGGAAAATACACCTACCTCATGCTCGACGAATGCCACCGCTGGAGCAAGACGCAAAGCGACAGCATACTCCCCGCACTTGAAAGCGGCATACTCCGCTTCATCGGCTCTACCACCGAAAACCCCATGGTGGCGATGACAAGCGCAATCGTTTCAAGATGCAGGCTGTTCCAGTTTTATCCGCTCACCGAGGAGGACATAAAAACCTCAATGCGCCGTGCGCTTGCCGACAAGGAGCGCGGTCTCGGCATATATCCGGTCGATATTGACGACGACGCCTTCTGCCATATCGCAAGGGTGGCAAACGGCGACGCAAGATGCGCCCTGAATGCGCTCGAGCTTGCCGTGCTTACCACGCCGCTCGAAAACGGCAAAATTCACATTACCGCAGAGGTTGCGGCGGAGTCCATACAGAAAAAGGTCATAAACGTTGACGACGAGCAGTTTTACAATATGCTTTCCGCCTTTTGCAAAAGTCTTCGGGGCGGCGACTCCGATGCGGCTCTTGCATGGTTTGCAAGACTCATATACGCCGGCATAGACCCGAGGATAATCGTCAGACGCCTCATAGCGCACGCCTCGGAGGACATCGGGCTTGCAAGCCCTCAGGCCATGGTGCAGGCGGTGAGTGCGGCAAACGCCCTCGAATTTATCGGTATGCCCGAAGCAAGGCTGCCTATAGCGCAGGCGATAATTTTCCTATGCGAAAGCCCGAAGTCAAACTCCGTCGTGATGGCGGTCGATGCCGCCTTTGCCGACGCCGCCGACACAATCGACGAGCCCGTGCCCGTGCATCTTCGCGACACCTCCTATCACGGAGCAAAATCCCTCAGGAACGGCAAGGGCTACAAATATCCGCACGACTACCCCAATCACGAGGTGGAGCAGGAGTATATGCCGCCCTCGGTCAAGGGCAAGCGCTACTACTTCCCCGGCGAGCTTGGAACGGAGCTGAAAATCCGCCAAAAGAAGGACAATCAGCAATAAAATGCAAAAACACGTCAAAAAAGCCGCCCTGTAAGCCGACATACCGTCAGTCGCTTTACCGTAGGGCGAAGGATGTGGATCAATCGGCATTTTTGCCGTAAAACAGGGCATTACACACTTGGAGGAGATATATGGAACAAAATTCCGCAAAAAGCAGGCAGGAGCTGCTTCAGACGAGCTATGACGTTGCCTCAAAAGGGATGAACGACAACTTCGGCGTGCTGCTTCACCTTTACGATATATGCGTGGGAAAGGTGCTGAGCAAATACGACCTTTACCCCGGGCAGCCCAAGATACTGTTCGCCCTTGAAAACTACAACATACTGTCGCAAAACGACCTTGCCGAGCTTATAGGCGTGACAAAGGCATCCGTCAGCACCTCTCTCAAGCGTCTTGAAAAAAACGGCTTCGTAAAGCGCATGCGGGACGAAAAGGATACCCGCTGCATACGCATAACGCTCACCGAAAAGGGCCGGCAGTATGCAAAGTGGTGCAAAATAGACATGGAAATGATATTCACGACCATGCTTCAGGGTCTTACAAACGAGCAGAGGGCGCTTATACCCGACATAACAAAGAGTATGCTGACGGAGCTTGAAAGCCTGCGGAGACGGCTCAATAATTGATAAGCACGCTTAAATCCGCCACCTCTATGCCCTTATAGTAGTGCATGAGTATTTCCACGTAATCCGCACCCTCGAGCGCCATGGCGTTTGCGCCCCGCTGGCTCATGCCGACGCCGTGCCCGAAGCCCATCGTCTTTACCGTGACAGAGTCCTCGTCAATATCTATTTTGAAGTTTGTGCTTGCAAGCCCGAGCGCCTTTCTGAAATCACGTCCGCTTACCACCGTATCGCCGAGGCGAAGCCTATCCACTCTGCCGCTTTCATACCTCGACAGTATCTCGACCGCATCATCCAGTCGCTTTGAACGCATTTGGGACTTCGGAAATGCCTTCTCTATCTTTTTTGCAAATTCGGAGCGTCCGAGGCTCACCACGTCAACATAAGCTTCCTCCGGACTTTCCACCCCCACGAGATACGGTCTCGGCTGAGAAAACACGTTTTGAGAATACTCGGTGAAGCCGCCGGATGCGGCATGGTACAGCGCCTCTATGGGCTTCCCGTCGTAAAGTGCCGCTTCACCCCGGCAGCGTGCCACGGCATCGGCTATCTTTATGCGGTACTTTTCATAGTCATCGCCCCACTTTTCCCTCTGCCTTTCGTCGGAGCACCACGCCTGGCAGCAGGCGCTGTCGGTGCATATATCATAGCCCTGCCCGCCGCTTCCGCACGGTTTGCCCCCAAAGCACGCAAGCTTCGTGACGGCATAGGTCCTTGCCGCAACCGCCTGCGCAGAAAGCGCCTCGGACGAATACGACGCAGGCATCTCCGCGGCAACCACTCCCGCAACATATTCCTCCAGCGGAAGCGTTATGACATCGTCCTCCCTGTGATCGTACACGGAGATATACAGATTCGGTTCCTCCCCGTTTTCGCCCATATCGCACTCCTCCGCCGAGGTCTTTGCATATAAACACCCCTTGGCAACCAAAATCACCGCCGCAGCCGCAGCCGCAAGCACCAACAGCCGTTTTATATCCACCTTATACTTCATATTCCATCCTTATGAAAGGCGCATTCCAAAAATGAACGAATGCGATTCGACAGAATGTGAAAATGCGTAAAAATGTTGTAAATTCATGCTCATCGGTGTATAATAAATATACAGAGGAACTTAAATACTTTTCTTCGGAGGAAGCTATGACCAACATAGAAATTTCAAGCCGCATTAACGGCGGCGACAAAGAGTTTTTGCGTGAATATCTTGCCTCGAAAACACAAAGCATATTCACCACGGCTTTTCGTGAGCTGCAAAACCGCAACGATGCGATGGAAGCCGCACGAAGCGTGCTTGCGGAGGTGAAAAAGCGTGCGGCGGACGGCACCTGCCCCGTCGATATGGACGCATGGCTGGAATACCTCGTCACCGTGTCCTGCAACGACATCGTGATGAAAAAGCTGCTTGCGGCCAACCCCGACCTCACCTCATCGTTTGCATCCGAGAAACCCGCCGCCGTACAGACAGCTCCGGCAAGCGTGCAGCCCTCACCTGCACAGCCCGCAGCGGCAGCCGCCCTGTCGCCCGTTCCCGAGATAAAAAACGTCAGCAGGGAAAGCAACGAAAAATGCAAGAAAAAGGATATCGAGCGCATCAAGCGCAATCGCCGCAGGGATGTTGCCGTCACCGCAATACTCATCATCGTGACGCTTCTGCTTGCGTGGGTGCTGCTGTCACTGCTCTATCTCAAGGGCATAATAAGCATGGACTTCAGCTTCGGTCTTGCCGACTGGTTCAACCAAAACGTGCTCAAGCTGTTTCTGATCGGCTCATAAGCCGCACGGAAGCGCCGCAGCGCAGCAATATATTGCAGCAATATATTTATAGAAGGGAAGTTAAAATATGGATGCAATAATGGACTATCTTGCCGGCTGGAACCTCGCCGCCATTATATGCCTAATAATCGGTCTTGGTCTTCTCATCGCCGAGATGTTCACACCCGGCTTCGGCATATTCGGCATTTCGGGCATAGCTCTGCTCATCGCCGCAGTCGTATTGAGCGCGGACACGTTCGCCCATGCGATGGTTTCGCTGATAATACTGCTCGTGCTGGTATGCCTGCTGGGCTTTATCATCCTGAACAGCCTCGGCAACGGCAAATTCTCCAAATCGGCAATAGTGCTGAGCGACAAAATAGCATCCGCCTCTAACGAAGTGTCGGGCAAATCCGATCTCACAGGCAAAGAGGGCATTGCAGTAAGCCCCCTTCGCCCCGCAGGAATTGCCGAAATTGACGGCGGCAGATATGACGTGACCACCAAGGGCGAGTTTGTCGCCCAGGGCGCAAGGCTGACGGTTGAGCGCACTCACGGGCTTAAAATAATCGTCAGGGAGGGCGGCCCGGAGCGCTGTGATACCCAAGACTGCACCGCAGACGATATTCCCGACGAGGGCGGGCAGGCATGAAGCTCTGTCCAAAATGCAAAACGCTCTATTCGGAGCTTCTTGATGTTTGCCCAAAATGCGGCATTGAAGCTCCGGAGGACAGCGACAGCGCCGCCGAACCTGACAGGAAGGCAAGAACAAGGGGCTGGATCGGAATAGTGATAGGCATTCCGTCCTTTATAGGGTTTTTGTACCTTATATACTTTCTGTACAGCTTACTTGCAAAATAAACACAAAATCAAAGGAGATTAAAAATGAACGCAACAATGCCCATACTCGCAGCTGCCGGCATAGATCCCGTAAGCACGGCACTTATCGCCACCGGCATAATTCTTTTCATAATACTGTTCTTCGTCTTTGTACCCGTAGGACTGCTGATTTCCGCATCGGCCTCAGGCGTAAAGGTCGGACTCGTCCAGCTTATCGGTATGCGTATAAGAAAGGTCGTGCCGCAGCGCATCGTCAACCCGATGATAAAGGCCACCAAAGCGGGACTGTCCATATCCAGCAACAAGCTTGAGGCGCACTACCTCGCCGGCGGCAACGTTGACAGGGTGGTAAACGCCCTTATCGCCGCCCAGCGTGCGGGTATCCCCCTCGACTTTGAGCAGTCCTGCGCAATAGACCTTGCAGGTCGTGACGTGCTCAACGCCGTACAGATGAGCGTAAATCCCAAGGTCATCGAGACCCCCGTTATCGCCGCAATAGCAAAGGACGGTATCGAGCTTCGTGCAAAGGCGAAGGTAACCGTCCGTGCAAACATCGACCGTCTCGTCGGCGGTGCAGGCGAGGAGACCATAATCGCCCGTGTAGGCGAAGGTATTGTCACCACCGTAGGCTCCTCCCTCAGCCACAAGGACGTTCTCGAAAACCCCGACAGCATCTCGAGAACCGTTCTCGGCAAGGGTCTTGACAGCGGTACCGCATTTGAAATACTCTCCATCGACATCGCAGACGTGGACGTCGGCAGGAACATCGGCGCACAGCTCCAGATCGACCAGGCGGAGGCGGATAAGCGCATCGCACAGGCAAAGGCCGAGGAGCGCCGTGCGATGGCAGTCGCACAGGAGCAGGAAAACAAGGCCTCCGTGCAGGGAATGCGTGCAAAGGTTATCGAAGCGGAGGCGGAGGTTCCCCAGGCGATCGCCGCTGCATTCCGTTCGGGCAATCTCGGCGTGATGGACTACTACAATCTCAAGAATATCCAGGCCGATACGCAGATGCGTGAATCCATAAGCACAGGTGCAAAGCCCGAGGCGAAAAAATAATTATCGCAGCCACCCGAGGAGGTGACAACACCCGATGGACATACTTATAATCATAGTGGCTATAGTGTCCATATTCGTGCGGATCGCAAAGGCAAGCAATGCGAAGCAGCGGGCGCAGCAAAACACCGAGCGGCGCAGTGCCTCAGTCTCCGCAAGCACACAGCCCCCCAATACGGCAGCAAGGGCGAATGCGCCCATTTTTACGGCGAACGGGTCTGTGAAGACCGGTCAGACAGCCGCACCCTCGCTCTTTGAGGCGATAGGGCAGATGCTCGAGCTTGACGAAACCGCACCGTTCAAGCCCTCAGCCGCACCTGACTTTGCGGAAGGATCTCCCTACTACACCAAAGCCCCCGTTCAAAAGGCATCGGCACAGCCTGCTGAAAGGCATTCGCTGAACGAGACCGAAATTGAAAAGGCGCTGCGCAAATCTCACGGTGAGGGCGATTCCTCCTACAAGGATGCCGCTTTGTACGAGCCGCAAACATCGCTCGGAGGAGCTCATGCCCATGAGGAAACGAGCATCAGCGGCATTGAGGAGGAATGTGAGCCAATGCTGCATGAAGCGTTGGATGACAGCCCCGACCGTTACGGCATAGCCGAACTTTCGGAATCGGGAAAATTCAGCCCGATAGTTCAGGGCGTCATATTTGCCGAGATAATCGGCAAGCCCAAGGCGCTCAGAGGATAATTCAACATCAAAAAGGCCGGCGGCTTTGGCATAGACCATCGCTGTCGGCCGATATTATGTATTCGGAGAAACACATGAGAAAAAAACTACTGATAATCAGCTCCGCCGCCGCATTGCTGGCATTGGCCGCATTATATGGCGTTTGGCTCGTTTCAAAGCTCGGTTCGCCGTGGTACGGCATAGCCGCCTCGCTGCTTTCCGTGCTTTTGTTCGGTATGCTGACAGTATTTTTTCTGAAGGGGCTTTTTGAGCAGTGGTTTCCCGAAAAGAAAGCGGAAAAGGACAATATACAGCCCTCGCTGTCAAGACGTGAGCGTTTTTCGTACAAGCATCCGTGGCTGAAGATAGTCGGCTTTATGCTTCTGTCGAGGCTTGGGCTCATACTTCTGGGCTATCTGCTCAACCTGCTTGCCGAGGGCGGCTACAGCGGCGGAATAATCGACACCTTCCAAGATATATGGCAAAAATGGGGCACCGACGCTCCAAGCTATTACGGCATAGCCGAAAACTGGTACGTTACCGAGGGCGACGCACGCTTCCACATAGTGTTTTTCCCGTTCTTCCCGATAATGATAAGGCTGTTTTGGTACATATTCGGCAGCTTTTTCGTGTCGGCAATGGCGGTTTCCACCCTTTCGTCCATCGTCAGCGCAGTCGTGCTGTATGAGCTGATGCTGCTCGACTTTGACCGTGAAGCCTCGCTCCGTGCGGTAAAATACGCTTTCATACTTCCCGCCGCAATATTCTTCCACACTCCCATGACCGAGGCACTGTTTTTGATGCTGTCGCTGCTTTGCGTGTATCTTATAAGGCGCAAGCGCTATATATTTGCAGGCATATTCGGTCTGTTGGCGGGGCTGACACGCTCGCCCGGGGTACTGCTCGCTGTGCCGGCGGTCATCGAGGCCGTAACGGATCTTATACCGATTTACAGGGAAAAATCAGAAAACCGCCTGAACGAAACGCTGAAACGCTTGGTCGGCATACTGCTCATCCCCTGCGGCTTTTTGATATATCTGATAATCAACAAGACCGTAACCGGCGACGCCTTCACCTTTATGCAGTACCAGCGTGAGCACTGGGGACAGAGCTTATCCTACTTTTTCAACACGCCCGAATACCAGCTCAACTGCCTCGTTCGCTACATCCGGGAGGGCAACATGAGCTTTGTTGCCGGCACGCTCATACCGAACCTTCTCTACATATTCGCTTCGCTCATAATAATCGTGCTTGCCGCAGGCAAGGGAAAGCTTCGCCCCTCTTACACGGGCTATTTTGCGGCGTATTTCGCTATGGTTATCGGTCCCACATGGCTTCTGAGCGCGCCGAGATACCTGACAGCCTGTTTCCCGCTTGCCGTTGGGCTTTCGTGCATAACCGAAAATAAGCGCACGGATATTGTCATAAGCACGATATGTATTTTCCTCATGGTGCTGTATTTGTTCGGCTATGTCGGCCCGTGGAGCATATACTGATTATTGCTCGGGAAATAATTTGACGTATTTGAAATTAAGCGCATAAACCCTCGGGTCTGTGCGCCTTTTGTTTGCAAAAAACCGCCCGAGCCAAAGCCGGGCGATTTTCTCCGTATTCCTCAAGGATTTTTACGGCATCAGTTTTTCCGCATTATGGCGCAATCCCAATGCACCAGCCTGCCATCGAATTTTTCCGCAAGATACACCGCCTTTGCGGTCAAAATGTCTATCTCCGCCTTGTCAAGGGTGCTTATGCGCCTTATCACCGTTCCGTAGGGCAGACTGCTTTCCGCAGCAAACTCCGGCTCGCCTATCGCAAAACCCGACAGCCTTGCCTGCTCGTCGAACATTATCCTGAGCGGCTCCGTCGGAAAGAAAACGTGCAGATTTATTCGCCTTGCCGCATCTATAACGTCGCCCTGCTTTTTCATCATGGCAATCGTCCGCTTGTTCCAAAGCGTCTGCATCTTTGCGGCATCGGGATACAGGAGCTTGAAGTACGTTTTCCAGTCCTCGTCCGATGCGGCGCTGCAGCGGCACTTGATGAACATCGCCCTGTCGGCGGCGGACTCTACCGCATCAAGCTGAGACACGGACGAACCGTAGAGAAACAGCTTTGTGCGCCCCTCTACGCTGACCGATCCGGCATAGACCAGCCCGACCTTTTTCTCAAGCCTTTCCGCAAGCTGACGGCTGAGCGTGTCACGCATGGAGTCGCCGAGCTTGCCGTCCCTCCCCGTGGTAACGATGCCGAACAGCACGCCGTGGGTGGGCATCGGCGCAATGTCGTACAATGCGGTATCCACCCTGAACACCGCACGCTGTTTCTCCGCCTGCCAATCGTATTCCACCCATTTTTCTTCGATATTCATACGAAATACCTTTCCGCAGTATAAAAAATTCCGTGGTGCGAAGCCCGTTCGTTCCGCACCACTTCATGCCTTTTACGTTATTTTTCGGTAAGAACCGCCTTTATCCTTCTTACGCCCGCACTGGACGCTTCCTCTTTCTTTATCTTGAATACGCCGAGCTCGCCCGTCCTTGACGCATGGGGACCGCCGCAGATCTCCTTGGAGGCGCTTCCCATGGTATAGACCTTGACCTTGGTGCCGTACTTGCTGTCGAACAGACCGATCGCACCCTGTGCCTTGGCCTCGTCGACAGTCATTTCGTCGCAGGTTATCGGATAGTCCGCCGCTATGAACTCGTTTACCATGCTCTCGACCGCCTTGACCTCCTCGGGGGTCAGCTTCCTCGGGAACGAGAAGTCGAAGCGCAGCCTTTCGGCGGTTATGTTCGAGCCCTTCTGGGCTACGTTTTCGTCGTTAAGCACACGCCTGAGCGCAGCCTGCAGCAGATGCGTTGCGCTGTGAAGCTTCGCCGTTTCCTCGTTCGCCTCGGCCAGTCCGCCCTTGAATCGCTGCTCTGCGCCCGCCTGCGACTTTTTCTGATGCTCCTCAAATGCGCTCTTGAAGCCCTCCGTATCGACCGAAATACCGTTTTCCCTCGCCATTTCCTCGGTAAACTCGATGGGGAAGCCGAACGTATCGTAAAGCCTGAAGGCATTTTTGCCGTCGATGACTCCATCAGTGAAGCCGCCCTTGATGCGCTCAAATTCACGCATTCCGTTTGCGAGCGTGCGCTTGAAGCGCATTTCCTCGGCGTCAAGCTCATGCAGTATCTTTTCACGGTTGTCCGAAAGCTCCGTATAAACGCTTGCGTATTTCTCGATAACCGCCTTTGAAACCTCGGCGAGCGAGCCGTCGGGCATCTCAAGCTGCATGGCGTATCTGAGGGCACGGCGTATGAGCCTCCTCAGAATGTAGCCCTGGTCAACGTTGGACGGCACAACACCGCGTGGATCGCCTATCATAAACGTGGCGGTGCGGATATGGTCGGCAACGATTCGAAACGCCTTTACGGTGTCGTCGCTGTCGCTGTAATTTTTGCCGGAAAGCTCTCCTATGCGGCGGATTATCAGCTCGAAGGCGTCGGTGTCGTAAACGCTCTTTGCGCCCTGAAGCGTGGCAACGGTGCGCTCAAGTCCCATGCCCGTATCTACGTTCTTCTTCTCAAGCGGCACGAGGCTTCCGCCAAGGGGCTGGAAATATTCCATAAAAACGTTGTTCCATATCTCAAGATACTTGCCGCAGCTGCACGCAGGACTGCATTCCTCGCAGCATTTTTCCTTGCCGGTATCGAAGAAGATCTCCGTATCGGGACCGCACGGGCCGGAGTTTCCGGGGATCCACCAGTTGTGCTTTTTGCCAAGATAGAATATGTGTGATTCGTCAACGCCCATCTCCACCCATCTGTTGAACGAGAAGGTGTCACGGGGTGCGTTTTCGTCGCCCTCGAAGCAGGTGAAGTACAGCCTGTCCTTGTCAATGCCGAGCCATTTTTCGGACGTGAGCAGCTCCCACGACCATTCGATGGACTCCTTTTTGAAATAATCGCCGAGCGACCAGTTGCCGAGCATTTCAAAGAACGTGAGGTGCGAAGCATCGCCAACCTCGTCGATGTCGCCCGTCCTTACGCACTTTTGCACGTCGGTCAGCCGCACGCCCTCGGGATGCTTTTCGCCCATAAGATACGGCACAAGGGGGTGCATTCCCGCCGTGGTGAACAAAACGGTGGGGTCATTTTCGGGAATGAGCGAGGCGGACGGGATTATTTTGTGTCCCTTTTCCTCGAAGAACCTTAAAAACAGGTCTCTTAGTTCGGTTGTGGTCAAGTTTTTCATATTTATAGCCGTTCCTTTCTTCCGTATCGGGCATATCGTTTGAGCCGGAGATTTTGTGCCCATAGGCACACTATCCCAATTATCAAAGAATTATACATTAACAAGCCGTTGTTGTCAAATGTATGGCAATTTGATATAATTTCAAACAGAAGGGAAGTTTTTTGCCATGGAACTGCCGGCGGCATTTAAAAAGCGCATGAAGGATATGCTGGGCTCCGATTACGAAGCCTTTATCGCCTCATACTCGCAGCCTGCGGCGCGCGGACTTCGAATAAATACACTTAAAACCGACGTCGGCGCATTCCTTGCCGGCTCGGGGCTTTGTCTGGAACCTTCCGAAATAATCGACGAAGGCTTTGTTCTCGGCGATTACGTAAGCGGCATAGGCAATCACCCTTTCCACGCCGCCGGACTTTTTTACATGCAGGAGCCGTCGGCAATGTCGCCCATCGCAGAGGTTGGCAAGGTAAAGGGCAAACGGATACTCGACCTTTGCGCCGCTCCCGGAGGCAAAAGCGGCGGCATAGCGCAGCGGATGGCGGGAAGCGGTCTCCTCGTTTCCAACGAGATAGTGCGCTCAAGGGCGGTGCTTCTGTCACGCACGCTTGAACGGCTCGGCGTTACAAACTCCGTCGTAACCTCATTATCCCCCGACCGCCTTGCGGAGCTTCTGCCGGAGTATTTTGACACCGTGCTCGTTGACGCCCCCTGCTCGGGTGAGGGAATGTTCCGAAAAACGCCCTCCGCCGCAGACGAGTGGTCGCCGGAGCACGTGCGCTCATGCGCAGTTCGGCAGGGGCTTATTCTCGACAGTGCGGCAAGGCTCGTACGCCCGGGCGGACGGATAGTCTATTCCACCTGCACCTTTTCCCCCGAGGAGAACGAGAACTGCGTTGCCGCTTTTTTGGAGCGCAGCAGGAATTTTGAACTAATAAGCCAAAGGCGGCTGTATCCGCATACAAGTAAAGGCGAGGGGCATTTTGTCGCCGTGCTGGAAATGACGGACGGGAAACCTGCCGAAAAAATGCGCTCACCGAAAATGGTCGGCGGCAGGGACGGCTTCGCACGCTGCCGTGAGATGGCGGAATTTGCAAAGCGGACGTTTGCCGAGCCGCATATATTCGACGAAGCGGTGTCGGATGATCGGGGCGGCGTGTTCCTCCTGACGGAGGAGATGCGAAGCATCCTTCCCCTGCTGAATCCCGTGTCAATGGGCGTTGAATGCGGCGTTATCAAAAAAGGGCGCTTTGAGCCGTCGCATACGCTGTTCATGGCGTCGGGTATTGAGGCGGCAGAAAAGCTCGTTTTCGAGCAGCAAGACGAGCGTTTGAAGCGGTTTTTATGCGGCGAAACGCTCGAGACCGAATATAAAAAGGGCTACATTCCCGTCTGCGTGTCGCTTTCGGGTCAGGCGCACCCGCTGGGCTTTGGCAAGGCAGTGGATAACACCCTGAAGAACCATCTTCCGAAGGGTTTGAGAATAAATTGAAAAAGCGAGGTGTTTTGATATGAGAATGGTGGATCTGATAAATAAAAAAAGGCTCGGCGAGGAGCTTTCCGCCGAGGAGATACGCTTTATAATAAAGGGCTTTACCGACGGAAGCATACAGGACTACCAGATGGCGGCATGGATGATGGCGGTGGTATTTCAGGGCATGACATACAGGGAGATTGCAGAGCTGACGAGCGCAATGGTCGCTACGGGCGACACCGTTGACCTTTCGGCTCTTGACGGCATAAAGGTCGATAAGCACTCCACCGGCGGCGTGGGGGACACCACCACGCTCGTGGTCGCTCCGCTCGTTGCGGCCTGCGGAGGCACGGTGGCGAAGATGTCGGGGCGGGGGCTCGGACATACCGGCGGCACGCTCGACAAGCTTGAATCCATAGACGGCGTGTGCATTGAAAAAAGCGTTGACGAGATGATAGAGATAGTCAAAAAGACCGGCCTTGCCGTAATAGGTCAGTCAAGTAACCTCGTGCCTGCGGATAAAATGATGTATGCGCTCAGGGACGTTACCGCCACGGTAAAAAGCATCCCCCTCATCGCCTCCAGCATAATGAGCAAAAAAATCGCCGCCGGCGCAAACGCCATAGTTTTGGACGTAAAGACCGGCAACGGCGCATTCATGGAGACCGTAGAGGAGGCCGAGGAGCTTTCAAACACCATGGTGGGTATCGGAAAGCACCTCGGGCGCAGGACGGTTGCGATAATCACCGATATGAACCAGCCCCTCGGACGGGCGGTCGGAAACGGTCTTGAGGTAAAGGAAGCGGTTGAAGTGCTTCGGGGCGAGATAGCCAAGGATGACCCTCTCTATCAGGTATGTATGCTCCTTGGCGGCAAGATGCTGCAGCTTAGCGGCATAGCCAAGGATGACGCCGAAGCCGTGGCTATGCTCGAGAGGGCGATAGAAAACGGCTCGGGTCTTGAAAGGCTCAAGGCCATGGTGACGGAGCTCGGCGGCAATGCCTCCATGCTCGATAACCCCGAATCCCTTTGCAAAACGGAGCTGACGCTCGACCTTGCTGCCCCCGAAGGCGGTTACATATATGCGCTTGACGCAATGAAAATAGGCATAGCCTCGTCCATGCTCGGCGCAGGACGCACCAAAAAGGGCGACAAAATAGACTATGCCGTGGGACTTGTGCTTAACAAGCGCAGGGGCGACCGTGTCGAAAAGGGCGAGCCGCTGTTTAAGCTGTATATAAACGACAAAACCAACCTCGATGCAGTGAAGAAAATGCTGCTTGATGCGGTGAAAATAGGCAGTGAGCAGCCTGCGCCCATGCCGATGGTATATAAGGTAATAGAATGACAGACGATACGATATTCGCCCCTGCCACGCCGCTTGGCGGTGCGCTTGCGGTAATACGGATAAGCGGCAGCGAGTCGCACAGCATAATCGGCCGCATATTTACGGGCAGGGTGCGCCCCCGAATGATGGTACACGGGCGCATAAGACGGGGCGATTTGCTCATCGACGATGCCATGTGCGCCATATTCCGTGCGCCCAAAAGCTACACGGGCGAGGACATGGCCGAGCTTTACGTTCACGGCTCCTCCGCCGTGGTTGACGGCGTTATGCACCTGCTTGCCGAAAACGGCGCAAGGCTTGCCGAGCCCGGTGAGTTTACAAAGCGTGCATTCATCGCCGGAAAGCTCGACCTTTCGCAGGCCGAGGCGGTCATGGACGTGATAAACGCCTCCACATCAAGGGCATTGAATGCGGCGCTCGGACAGCTTGAGGGCTCCGTGGGCAGGGATATAGCAAGCGTGGAAAATATGCTTTTGAACGCCCTGTCGGGACTTGAGGCGGCGATAGATTATCCCGAGGAGCTTGAGGAGGACGTTTATTCCGACCTCCCCCATACGCTTTCACAGGCGTATTCGATGCTGAGCCGACTGTATGAAAACGGAATGCGGCAGCGCATACTGCGTGAAGGTGCGGACGTTGTCATCGCAGGCAAGCCCAACGCCGGCAAATCCTCTCTTTTAAACCTCCTTACCTCTTCCGACAAGGCGATAGTCACACCCTACGCCGGAACGACACGGGATATAATCGAGGAAAGGGCAAGCATCAACGGCATACCCGTACTTTTCAAGGACACGGCCGGCATACATACCTCCGACGACCCCGTTGAAAGGCTCGGCATAGAGCGTGCAAGGCTCGCCGCAGAGCGTGCTGCGCTCGTACTGTTGGCGTTTGACGGCGGAGCGCCGCTGGATACGGACGATGCAAAGCGCCTTTTTAACATGACTGAGGAAAAAAAGCGGCTTGCGGTAATTTGCAAGTCCGACCTGCCGGCGATGCTCGATGCGGATATGCTTTGCAAACTTTCGGGAGAGTCCCGGCCCATAAAGGCGGTATATGTCAGCAGCATAACGGGCGATGGGCTTGAGGAGCTTAAAAAGCTGATTGCAAACGAGCTTTTGCCGGAGGACGAAAACCCGATGCTGACGAATATGCGGCACATAAATGCGGTGAAGGAGGCCATGGACGCCCTCGATGCCATCTCCCTCCCAGATTTTGGAGGAGAGGCGGCACTCGCCGCAGACGCAGACTGCATATCGACCGACATACGGAATGCCCTGCACTCGCTTGCAAAGATAACGGGCCGTGAAACGGACGAAACCGTTACGGATATGATATTTGAACGCTTTTGCGTCGGAAAATAGTAAAACTGTTCGGGAGGAAATTATGATGACTTACACCGAGGCATACAAAAAACTGGAGCGCTTTGACCAGCTTCACGTGCTGAAATTCTACGACGAGCTTTCTCCGGAGGAAAAAGAGGAGCTGCTCCGTCAGATCGACGAGACCGACTTCTCCGTTATCACGTCGGCAAAGGCTTCCGGCTCCGAAAAGGGCAAAATATCGCCCATATCCGTTTTGCAGCTTGACGGCATAGAGGAGCGCCGGAGCAGCTTTGAAAAGACAGGCGCAGAGCTTATCAGGCAGGGCAAGGTGGGCGCCGTTTTGCTCGCAGGAGGCATGGGCACAAGGCTCGGCTCGGACAACCCCAAGGGAATGTACAATATCGGAATTACACGTGAGCTTTTCATATTCGAGTGCCTTATAAACAACCTGCTGGACGTGGTAAAAAAGGTTGGTGCGCCGATAAAGCTTTTCATTATGACGAGCGACAAAAACCACGAAGCGACCGTTGCCTTTTTCAATGAAAAAAACTACTTTGGCTACGATAAGGCGCAGGTTCACTTTTTCATGCAGGACATGGCGCCCGCAACCGACTTCGACGGCAAGGTGTTTATGGAAACCAAGTCCAGGATGGCAACCTCACCCAACGGCAACGGCGGCTGGTTCTCGTCCATGAAGCGAGGCGGACTTTTGACCGTGATAAACGAGGCCGGCATCGAGTGGCTTAACGTCTTTGCGGTGGACAACGTACTTCAGCGCATCGCAGACCCCTGCTTCATCGGTGCGGCGGCTGAGGGCGGCTATGCTGTCGGCTCAAAGGTAATAAAGAAAGCCTCACCGGACGAGAGGGTTGGTGTTATGTGCCTTGAGGACGGGCGCCCGTCGATAGTCGAGTATTACGAATTGAGCGACGAGATGCGCGATCAGCTCGACGAAAACGGCGAGCCTGCCTACAACTACGGCGTTATACTGAACTACCTTTTCAGGGAGAAGGACCTGGAGGCGCTTGCCGAACGCACTCTGCCCCTGCACATAGTCAAAAAGAAGATAAACCACATCGACGCTGACGGCAATGCGGTAATCCCCGAGGCGGAGAACGGCTTTAAGTACGAAAATCTCGTGCTCGACATGATAAATATGCTCGAAAGCTGTATCCCCTTTGAGGTCGTGAGGGAGCATGAGTTTGCCCCCGTCAAGAACAGGACGGGCGTTGACAGCGTTGACAGCGCAAGGGAGCTTTTGAAGCGAAACGGCGTGGCGCTGTAACCCGATAAACCCGCTTGTAAACCGACAAGCCTGTATGCTATAATAATTCATCCTTAAAAAGGGTAAAAGCTGATTGGAGACAACGATGAAAAACTATTTTTTGTTAAAGCTGACCGCAGTAATACTTGTCGTGCTTGCGCTGCCGTTCGCCTTTTTCGGCTGCAAGGACGGCGGCAAACGGGACGAGGACAATGCCCTCCCGACACCCGATGCGATAATCGAAGGAAGCACCTTTGAGCTGACCCCGGCTCAAAAGGAGATCGCCGCCGAAATAATCAAAAATCTTTACGGCGCAGAGCCCATCGACATCATCTCCGTTTTTGAAACGAAGCTTCCGGAGCTGTATCTTTACAATTTGTATTCCTCCACGCTTGAGGAGTACGAAAACGGCTACGGCCGCATAGCCTGCGAGGAGGCGGATGCGATTGCGGAGCTTGTGTTCGGCAACAAGATCGCCTTCAAGACCTTAAAGAGCGAGCCGCTTCCCGACATATACGCAGAGGGCGATTATTACTACATCAAGCTGTCCGACAACGCTTTGCCCGAGGTAACGATCGAATCTGTTGCAAGGATACAGCGCACGCTGGCCGCCAATTTGACCGAATCGGTGCATTCCGTGGGCATCAGCTATGACACGGGCGAAGCGCTGACCTTCTACTTCCTCCCGCACGAGAACGAAAACGGCTTCATCGTGCGTGCCATCCTCGAAAGAACGACGAACTGACCATACAAAACGATTCACCGTGCCGCCCTTCGGGTTCTTCCGATCGGGCGGTTTTTTGTCGTTTCGGTACAATTTATAAATATTCGTTTGTTTTTTTGAGGAAAGCATTATATAATATTAGTACAAAATCGCTTTGATTTTGTAATCATCATTTTATTCGGAGGTTATTATGAAATACTGTTCAAACTGTGGCACTCAGCTTGATGACAATGCCGCCTTCTGCGCCAACTGCGGCACCGCCTTCGGAGCCACCGCTCCGGCAGATCCCTTTGACCACACCGCCGAGTTCGAGGCAGCCGACGTTTCCGAAAACAAGCCCTATGCGATGCTTATGTATCTGATGGGAATTTTGGGCATTGTCATTGCTCTGCTGGCAAGCCGTGATTCACAGTATCTTAAATTCCACACCCGCCAGATAATAAAGATACAGGTCATCACCCTGCTCTCGGGCGTAGCAATGGCGCTTTTGTTCTGGACGATAATCGTACCCATCGCAGGCGCCATCTGGCTCACCATACTGTTCGTGGTACAGATAATCTGCTTCTTCAAAATCTGCGCAGGCAAATCCATCGAGCCCCCCATCGTGCGCTCCATCGGTTTCCTTAAATAATCAAGGCGATATCACCGCCGGCACTGTCACGATACATAACCGTTAATGGCAATGCGAACATGACCAACGGATTCGGCATCGGCAGTATGTTTGCACAATGCCGTCCGGAAGCCTTCC
This sequence comes from Clostridia bacterium, assembly GCA_016296415.1. GTDB lineage: Bacteria > Bacillota > Clostridia > Christensenellales > CAG-138 > JAEDJH01. Next base: position 27,180 of record JAEDJH010000007.1, read on the forward strand.
TAAAATCCTTTTTAGACAAGCAACGGGCGCAGCTTTTGCTGCGCCCGTTCTGTTTATTCATCTGCAGCATCAGACATTTATTATCAGTCTGTAAATCGCTCCCAGGATTATAATGCCGAATATCTCGCTCAGCAGCCCCCACCTTCCCAGTGAGTTGTTTAATGTGATCCAGCCCGGCAAAACAAAGGTAAACAGCAACCCACCGAACACGACGGTCTGAATCACTAAATAAATGAATTTTCCGCTTTCACTGTAAGCTGAAAGTCCCATCAGAACAAAATAGCTTGCAGTAATACATAGGATACTCGATATTACAGACAGAAGCGGATGGGTATCCCTGTCCTCCCGGTCAAGGTTCTTTATAAAAAACACAATTGCAAATACAGCCTCAATTGCGATCACCGCTATACGCACTGTTTTCATCAGCCCCGAAAGCCAATTCATACTGCTTGCAATCATTGCAGCTATGCAAAATATAATGGCGCTTAAAGCACCGACTGTACAAACGCTTTTCGACATAAATCTCCCACTATTTTTATATATTAACATATTTGTATATATTTGGCAACATTTGTATTCAAACCTTTGAGAAAGATAAACTACAGTTTTAAATAAGAGAGGACGATAAAAACCATGCCGGATGCAAAGCTCATCGGACGCATTATACATGAATACCGAGAGAGCAGGGGGCTTTTGCAGGAAGTGGCAAGCGGTCTTGCCGGTATATGCAGAACGCACCTGAGCGCAATCGAATGCGGCAGGCGAAAACCCACACTCGAAACGTTTTTCAAGCTCTGTGAAGCCATCAACGTCAAACCGAGCGACGTCATGAAGCGTATTGAGGATGCTCTGGGCGGCAGGAATTAGCCTCTGTCCCGTATGATGCTTCACTCTTTCTGTACTGCGGATGTCTTTGCCTGTTGCGTTTTCATTTCAAGGTGCAAATCATAGCCGCTGCCGGCTCAGCCGGATCCGTAAAACAGTCAGCTATATTATCTCCGTTTAGAATACATCGTTCGCACCGCTTTATCCGCATCACCAAGGCCGCACCCAAATGCCCTTTTGTTTCGATATTCACAACCGAGAGCGCCATCTGCATCATCCATCCCCATTGTGCGAGCGCCTCCGGTCGTCGTTAAGAAATACAATTTGCCTAAATAACCGACAAAACAGCTGCTTTGATCAGGACGCCTGAACACTTTAGCATCAGCGTTGCGCATCGTCATCTATTGACGCTTAATCCATGCGGTATTATAATAAAATGCACCGCCAAAAAAACAGGCGGCGCCAGCCAACCGCAAGGAGTCTGTATGCAAACTCAGGAAAACTATATCATTTCACTTGTGCGCTCGGTTTTGAAGGGCGAGCCCGTTCCTCCGATGCCGCATGACCTTGATATTGATGCGCTTATAAAAACGGCGACGCAGATGTCGCTCAAATACGTATGCGAATATGCCCTTGAAAGTCTGCCGGAGCTTCCCGAACGCTGCCGCACGCAGTTTATAAAGGACAGGCAGTTCAGAACGTACCGTGAAGCCGTCGGTCATCACGCCGTGAACGCCCTTTTTGCGGAGCTTTCAAAACAGGGCTTTGACGTTCTGCCCCTAAAAGGCTATTGGATAAAAGAGCTGTACCCCATGCAGTATATGAGGACGATGGGCGATCTTGACATACTCGTTCGTGAGGAGCAGTATGAGGAGATAAAGCGGTTCTTAACCGCAAAGGGCATGAAAACGGTGTCCGAGGGCGAGGAGATACATCACTCCATACTCACCTCAAAGGAAATAGGCGTGCTGGAGCTGCATCATCGCCTTACATTTAAGCCTGTCACGGGCAAAGCCTTTTTCAACGTATGGCCGAGACTGCTGCAATCCGACACGGACAAGCACCTTTACCGTATGTGCCACGAGGATTTCCTGGCGCACCATATCTACCACATGTACAAGCATTTTATAGGCTCGGGCGCAGGCATTCGTCCGATAATCGACGCATGGATATACCTTGAAAAGCACGGCGGGAATATGGACCTTGACCTGCTCGGGGAGAGGCTCGATATGCTCAAGCTGAGGTCGTTTGCGGACTGCGTATTCAGACTTGGCAGGGTTTGGATGAACGGAGAAGAGCATACCGAAAACACACGCCGCCTTGAGGAGGTTACGCTGAGCATGGGCTGCTACGGTTCTCAATCGAGCAGCAACGAAATATCCATGGCCTTGGAGCACGAATCCGATTCCAAATTGGGCTTTGCGCTGAAAAAGCTGTTCCCCCCGCTTAAATTCATGCAGGAGCGCAATCCCGTTCTCGTAAAGGCTCCCGTCCTGCTGCCGCTTTTTTGGGTGATCCGCATATTCCAAATGCTGTTCTCCGGAAGAAGCAGAGGCTATGCAAAGGCGTTCGGCAACACGAGCAGCCATAACGTGGAAACGCTCCGTGTGCTTAAAAAGGAGCTGAAGCTGCCAAAGCTGCCGTGGAAGGAGCTTGACTAAATACGGTATAAACGACATAATGCAGGGCGCAATACAGGGCAAGCGCAGGGCGCAATACAGGGCAAGCGCAGGGCGCAATGCAGGGCAAGCGCAGGGCGCAATGCCCTATTTTTTTGTTTCAATTCTCCTGAACATTCGCCGTGCAATG
>JAEDJH010000066.1 GCA_016296415.1 Clostridia bacterium
CTGATTTCGAGTCAGCCCCGTTATGACCACTTCGATACCACTCCATATACCGTGCTCAAAGACCACAAGATGGATTATATCAGTAAACTCCTTTTTGGGCAAGCCCATTTTTTAATAAATTTGCACTATTGCATCATTTCATCCCCTCGAGTATCTCTATTATATGCTTTTCCGTTTCGACCATCCCCGGGGAGGATATATGACCCATATTCCGCATCGTCCTCTCGGGTACAGCCGCCAGTATCCCGTGTTCCGCCGCAACGCAAACGCCCTTAAGCGCAAGTCTGCACGCCCAAAACGCCATTTCAACGCCCGTCAGCGCCTTCAAGACGCATCCCGGGTTCCCTCCGTGGCATATCATTCCCGTGACCGACGCCGCCATATTGCTCAGCGCACGGCATAAATCCTCATAGCCTCCGCCGTACAGCACGGTAAGCCCCAGCGCTGCTCCCGTTCCTCCGGCAAGCACGCAGCCGCACGCCGCCGACAGCTTTCCCGAAAACTCCTTAATATACATCGTAACGAGGCACGAGAGGAAAACCGCTCTTAAAGTTTCTTCCTCCGAAAGCCCCTCTGCTTTGCCTGCCGCAAATATCGGCATCATGCACAAAATGCCGTGGCTTCCGCTTCCCGTTATGCTCATCGCCGGCATTGGAACGCCGTTTACTCTCGCCTCTATCGCTCCGCATACCGCATATTTTGCGGCCCTTTCGCCGCCTTCGGCACGATCACTCTCGGTCATTGCGGCGGAAAGCGCCGTCTTTCCCGACTTCTCCCCTGCCCCCAGCAGCGCCGCATCCATCGAATATGTCTCCTTCAAAAACTCAATGTTTTCAAGCGGCACGGTCTTTGCATATTCGTAAAGCTGTTTCAGGGTGTATTGTATTATCGGACTTTCCGCTTTCGAGTCTGCGGTCGCCTTGCGGTCGTCCACCAAAGCCTCTCCGTCCCTTGCAAGATACACCAGCTCCGTGTGTCCGCCTCTGATTATCGCCTCCGAGGTGCCGTTATCGGTATGCACCTTAACGCATATATATACTTCGGAGGATATTTCATTCAGCCTTACATCAACGGCTCCTGCCTGTATAAGTGCCTTTGCCCTTTGGCAGTCCTCATCTCCGGCATCCCTCAGCGCCTCCAGCTTCAGCTCCGGCTTTCCTGCTATCGCCCCAAGTGCTGCCGCGGCGGCACAGCCCGTCATATCCGAATTGGGTACGCCGCAGGTAAAGGAATTTTTATATATGCCGGAATTAAGCACTACCTCAATTTTCCGTATCGTACCGCTCACAAGCTTCCTTGCTGAAGCCGCCGCATAGGCTATCGCCCCCGGCTCCGTTACTCCGAGCGAGGGCTTTATATCCTCAAAAACAAGTTCTTCAAGCTTCTTCATTGGTTCGCCGCCGAATAAATCGGCACTTCCTTTCATAATTCGCTGTTTTCCCAAATAAAAACGCCTTTGTCGGGCGTGCCGAAGCAGGCCTTTGGCAAAAGCGTCATATTGTGCGCCTGTTTCGGCGGTGATCATTCAAAGCAGCCTGCAACAAGCTTTATCACGATATCCTGCTGTTCGGCGGTCATTTTGTTATCGCTCGGCAGACAAACTCCCCTGTTGAAAATATCCCTTCCCACGTCAAGGGGTTTTCCGTCCCTGCCGACGGCGCTGCTTCCCTCACCCGCATTCAGCAATCCTTCCCTTGTGACAAAGGGATTCGCCGAATACATGGGCTGCATGTGCATCGGTCTCCATATCGGACGTCCCTCGGCGTTGAACATCGCAAGCGTTTCAAGTATCTCCGTCGGGCAGCTTTTACCGTTTTCCGAAACGTATGAGGCGGTAAGTTCTCCCCTTTCCTGCCTGCACATGGCATCCGGCTCTATCAGCAGGCACGAGAGCCAGAAATTGGGCTCGCTGTTTATTCCATCAAACGGATTCATGGAAACGGGAAGTCCCTTAAAGCCCTCCTTGTATCGCTGATATATCGCCCTTTTGCCGGCAATATGCTCCTCAAGGTGCAGGTACTGACCCCTTACCACGCCCGCAATGACGTTGCTCATGCGATAATTGTAGCCAAGCTCCTCATGCTGATACCACGGTGCGGCCTCCCTCGCCTGCGTTGACCACTTTCTTATTCTTGCAGCGGCAGCACCGTCATCGGTAAGCAAAACGCCGCCCGCCGAGCCGGTGATTATTTTGTTGCCGTTGAACGAAATAACGTTATAATCGCCTATGCTTCCGGTCTGGATCCCCTTGTACGATGCGCCGAACGATTCGGCGGCGTCCTCGATAAGCACCGCATTATGCCTTTTGCAGATTGCCTTTATCTCGTCCACTTTGCCCGGCGTCCCGTAAAGATGCACCGCTACGACCGTTTTTACGTCGGGATACAGCTCGAATGCCTTCTCGAGCGCAACGGGGTCCATATTCCACGTTTCGTACTCGGTATCTATGAATATTGGTTCACAGCCCTCGTATCTGATGGGGTTTGCCGTTGCAACGAACGTCATATCCGAGCAAAATACCCTGTCACCCCTTTTCACTCCGGCGAGACGCACCGCTAAGTGCATCGCCGCAGTTCCGCTGGACAGCGCAACCGCATGACCGCACCCAACCTTTTCGCACATAAGCCTTTCGACGGCCTCGACGTTTGCACCTGCGGTCGAGAACCAGTTTGTATTATATGCCTCGGCAATATACTCAAGCTCCTCGCCGTGAAGCGTCGGTGAAGAGAGCCAAACTCTCTTTTCAAAGGGCTGTATATCTCCGATTTTAGCTTTTGTCTGCTCTTTCATTTTATTGCACCCTGCGTTTCAGCGCAAAACCGTCCTGTCCGTACCTTCACGGCATTATTTACCGCCGTTTTGATACTGCGTAGAAATTTGTACATTGTCAAAAGGCAACGAACGCTTCTCCCATCGGTATAATATATCACCAGCCGGCAAAAAAAGCAATGATTACTCATTTTTTTCATCTAAAAAAACTGCTCCCCCTGCAATCAGGAGAGCAATCCGTTTTACAATTCGTTCATAACCGCCGCATTGTTCCTTCGGTATAAAATCGCCGCTGCTGCGAGCATGATTATGCACTCAAGCCCCTTTGCAATATCGGCATATCGGTGAGGGACGAAAAGTGCGGCAATGCCGAGCACAGCCGAAACCAAAAAGCCCGAAAATCCGCCGAGTGTCGCCGACAGGCTCTGCTTCACTACCGTCTCTTCCCTTTCCCAGTCGAAGCTGTGAAACTTCAAATTCGCCGTGATCCCGAACACCACGGAAAACAGTATTACGCAGGCAGGGATGAATATCAGCCACAAAAGCTCCAAGGCGCTTGGCTTCAATGCGATTGCAAAGGCTGTCTCCGCCACGACATAGAACGGAAGCATAAGAAAAAGATTCAGCAGTATCTTGCTGTCCAGCCAGGTTTTTACGGATATGGGCAGGGACTTTATCACCCAAAACTGTCTGCCCTCCATTGAAATTGCCGTTGAGGTCGTGTTCATCATGCAAAACACCGCCGAAAACACAAACGGCAGAACGCTCCGAACGTCAATATAATCCGAAATCGCATTTTCCAGCGTATCCATGCCAACTATGCACAGCGCAATCGCCATTATCGCACCCAATATCGGACCGATTATCGTATTTGTGACGTAGATGCTTGACGCAAAATAACGCTTTGCTTCCCTGAAGCACATAGCCGAAAGGATACCCCTGCTTTGCATTTTGCCGATTTTGTAATTATGCCTCGCCGTAAAGCTCCGCAGCCGCCAGACGACGGCGTGAAAGCACTTTGCCGCAACGAAAACGGCAAGCACCGCAGCAGCAGCCGAAACGAGCACAAACAACCCCAGCCAAAGCATGTTGCCCTGTATCATCGCCCTGTTCAGCCATACAGCCGGCGGATAGATACTTTGGAATATGGCACCCATGTTTTGAGCAAGCTCGGCAAGCATCTCAACCGTAAAGCCGTTCGCTCCTCCGCCCACGGAAACAGATCCGACAACGATACCCACTACAAGCAGCACCAGCAGTACCGACTGCACCACGCTTTTGTTCTTCATGCGCGAGGACACCGCCATTATCAGCGTTCCGAGCAGCGTGCAAAGCACCATCGGTATCATCGGTATAAACAGCGTTGCAACTGCGGCTGCGGCATAGAACGCAAAATCCGGTTCTTCGCAAAGCCCGTAAACCGTAATGCCCGGAAGCATTATAATTGCGGACAAAAGCACCTCCTCGGCATAAAGGGCCAAGAAGCGGCTGATAACCACCGAGCGTGATTTTATGGGTAGGGATGCAAGAATGTCATAGCCGTTCTGCCCGAAAATCCTTTGTCCGGCGGTAAAGATCCCAACCGCCGCTATCAAAGCGCTCGCAAAGACCGTCAGGTACGCAGGCACAATTTCCGCCATACCCAGGCTGCACAGCCCATATACGAAGCCGCCCACATAAGAAAATGCCATAATTATCAGTATGATCCATACGGCGGCAAGCAGCCGGTACCGATTTTTAGCCTTTCTGTCTTTCGTATGCCTAAACTTATTTATGCCGAAAAACGAGCGAAGCTCCAACAGCAGCAGCGTGCGAATTTCACGCATTCACGCCCACCTCCATGAATATTGATTCAAGAGAGCTGCCTTCCTTGACTATTTCCTCCATCTTGCCCGATACTACAAGTCTTCCGTCCTTAATTATTGCAACCTTGCTGCAAAGCCGTTCGGCGACCTCCAAAACGTGGGTGGAGAAAAACACGGCGCCGCCGCTTTCACAAAGATCACGCATAAGCCCCTTCAGCACGACCGATGCTTTGGGATCGAGCCCCACAAAGGGCTCATCCAGTACAAGCAGCTTCGGCTCATGTATAAAAGCGGAAATTATCGCCAATTTCTGCTTCATTCCATGGGAATAGGCGGAAATCAGATCCCCGAGAGCTTCGGTTATTTCAAACGCCTCTGCATAGCGTTTTATGCGCTCTCGGCGCACCTTTTCCGGCAAACCGAACACATCGCCCACAAAGTTTAAATACTGTATGCCCGTCAGATACTCAAAAAGGTCGGGATTGTCGGGTATGTAGGCCATGTGCCTTTTTGCACTCAGCGCATCCTCTTTGACATTTATTCCGTCAACGAATATATCTCCGCCCTCAAAGGCGTGTATGCCGCAGACCGCCTTTAATGCGGTCGTTTTGCCGGCTCCGTTATGCCCTATAAAGGCGTACAGATCGCCCGGCGCAACATGGAGCGTCAAATCGCTCACGCCCTTGTCCGAGCCCGGGTATTTTTTCGTGAGATTGTTGATTTTAAGCATTTGTCCTTCTCCCAAAAAGTTTTCGTCGAAAAACGCCCGACAGTCCGTTTCCGTGTCAAGCTTTCACTATGCAGCGTCGAAAACGTCGAAGCAGCCATACAATCGGCAGCCCGTTCGCACACGGCACTGTTATAAAACCAGTATATCATGATTGCAAGGCAGTGTAAACGAAGTTGTTCTTCGTGATGGGGCAGGCATTAAAAAAAGGAGGGCGGAACAACGCAGCGCAAAGGCTTACTTTTGATTGAACGCCGCCAGCTCCTCAGCCTTCGGGTATCTTTTTGAGTAGAGGTCCGTGACGGCTTTATCCCTGCTTATGATAAGCGTCCACGAGCTGTCGTAGGAAATTTTACATTGCGAAGCAATATTTCACCCGCGAAGCGCATTTCACAAATCCCGTAAGGGATTTATTTCGTTGAAAAGACTGACCAAAAGTAGTATAAGTTGGGGTAAGAACGACCAAAAGTACACCAATTATCCCAACTCAATTGCTTGAATTAAACGTCCGATTAAGGTTTGATCTGCTTGAAACTCAAACTTTAATGAGTGGGAGAAAAATGATGCACCAAGCTGACCTTTAATAAATGCGAGCCCATTTTTCAAAACAAATTTTATATATCCATCCGTATCTGCACCGATATCACAGATGCGAAAAGTACCATTCAAAGAATCGTATGTGCTTTTCAGTTCGTTTAATATGTTGTTATATAAACGGTCAAATAGAGTAAAGGTATCGTATCCTTTAAAATTCGCATTTTCATAAGATACTCCGAAAGTAATACAGGGGAGCCCGTCAATATATTTATATTGTTGCTCGCTTGGTATCGAGAGCAAGCATAAGCAATTTACTCCGTCGTCCCAAAGAATTAGATCATTCTTTATTGTCATTTTGCATTCTCCTTTGCAGTTCTGCAGGAAGCGATCAAAAGCCTACGAATGTTACCACAAAGCTTTTCGGTGTATTGATATGTAGCCGTATCTATTCTCTTGGTTTCACACATCAATTTTAGCCAGTAACTTGTTTCATTAGATTCTTTCAGAGCGATTTCCAACTTCGCAACAAAGTCTTTCTTGCTCTGTGCATACTGTGCTTCGTGGATATTGGCACCAACGGATGTGCCTGCTCTTGCAAGCTGATCGGTCATGTATGAACTTTTTGGCGCAATTACCCCATCAACAAGATTAACAATAGCAACGGCAAATTCAAAAGATAGATCAAGCAATTTGTTTTCTGACATAAAAGCACCTTCTTTCGTCAAGATTATACCATAAGATGCTGCACTTTTCAATGATATATCGCTGACGCGATATGATATACGGCGTTGCCGTATGATATA
>JAEDJH010000067.1 GCA_016296415.1 Clostridia bacterium
AACAGTTTTGGGGGTTTTTTGCGTCTATCTGTTTACCATTAATTAAAAACCGTTTTCAACTATCGTATAGTAGGTCACCGGACAGTGGGGGTCTTCCAATGAATAACCTGCACCTGCAGCAACAAATGCGGTCCTAAAATCCGCATATACGTCCCACATTTCAACACAGGGAAGATCAAGCACCAATGTCTGCGGATTTCCGTATGCCGCCAAGTACGCCATCCATTGCATGCAGAATGCAGGTGCCGGACGAACCTCTACCGCACTGCTTAAACCGAAGAAAGCACCGACACTGCTCGTCGTGCAATAGTTTGTAAAACCATATTCTTCAAATTCGGCTTGTACTGTAGAAAGCGATTTAGTGCGTAATCTGTATACAACACCGCTCGTTAAGCTATGAGGCGCCGTGGGGATCTTATAGAGATCCTTGCGATCCGATGCGATTTTTCTTGCTGCACTTTGCAGTGAACTCTTCATACTGCTCGTTGCAACAAAGTAGTCATACCAGCCCGCATAAGCCTCGGCCTGTTCTTCCAAATCTTCATTTTTCGCAACGGAGATGGATTTTTTGTTGCCATACCGTGTAAATCCCCAAAAGTCATAGGGTAAAGAAGCAACGAGGTCATCTTCGTTTATTACATTCCAGATGGTTTCATAGGAATCCGCATCTGAAGCTGTTGTAGTATTGGGCGATGCAAAGGTATATGTAAACGGCTTCCAGTCAGAGCGATCTTCAAAGATTGTACCCATTATATTTGCAATGGCGCCGCCTCTGGAATGACCGTTGAGGAGAATGATCTTCTCATCGTCGGATTCTGAGCCCACGTGTGCCTCGATATACGCATCGAGTTCTTTCATTGCCCTTGTTGCTGTAACGTCGAACCCTTTATGATTCTTCTTGTTTATCCAGTCCTTTGCATTGCGCCTATGGTAGTCGGAGGAATCTGCACCAACGTCGAAATTGCTGCTCCATTCAGCATAGGTGCCGTTCGTGCCGCGTACGCTGCAGACAAAAACTTCCTTATCGACACCATCGACCGTGATACGCTTGTGTCCCATTATTATCGTGGTTATGTCATCGACATCCTTATCTTTTTCACCTTTGGCACCGTGAGTTGCTGCGGTAATATCCACATACCTGCAGTCCTCAAAACCAAGAGCCTCCCATGCGCCGGTTTTGCTTGAGCGACCATAGTTATAACCATCGAATATCATATTTGCGCCATCATAGGCAGCAGCATCACCTGAATTTGAATATGCCGAAACCGCAAGGAGCAGCGACACCATGGCGAGGTCGTTTGAATACTCTTTGTTATCACCCTCGGTGAGCAGATCAAATCCCCAGTTGCAACCGGCTCGGAAAGATTCGCCATCCGAATTCCAATATAATCTGCCCGTATAGGCTTCTACCGCGCCATCCGTATCATCGGCAAATGCGTTGATGCCGGGAAATGTGACGATTAACGCCAGCATCAGGGCAAGGCTCATTATAAACTTCACTTTTTGCATGGGTTTTGTTTTCCTTTCTTTACAACACGCAAATTGAGAAAAAAATTACTCACACTTGCGCTGTCGGTTCGCAAATGCAATGTAAAACATAGCTCTCTTGTGTTGGGAGAAAATTATACCATAATTTATATATTATTGCAATCGCCTGTTTCAACTTTTTTGTGAGGGTTGTTGCGGTACATTAGTCTATGATAGAATTGCTTGCGCAGGAGGATTTAATAAAATGGACAGAACGCAGCGTACAGAAATTGTAAATATGTGCATGATTTACAGTGGTGAGCTTATCTTGGTTCAGGATAAGATTAATGCGGAGTGGGGCGGCTTGACCTTCCCGGGCGGACATGTTGAAGCAGCCGAGTCACTGACGGATGCGGTTATCCGTGAGGTCTTTGAGGAAACTGGGCTTACCGTAGCCTCCCCAAGGCTGTGCGGCATAAAGGATTGGGTGAACGATGACGGCTCACGGTACATGGTGCTGTTTTACAAAACAGATAAGTTCAGCGGCAAGCTGAAGCCATCCTGCGAGGGCGATGTTTTTTGGATGCCGCTTGACAAGCTGCTGTCGATGACCGACCGTCTGTCATTGGATATGAAGGATATGATAAAGGTCTTTTTGGACGATGATCTAAGCGAATTTTTCTATTACAAGAAAAACGGGAAATGGCTTTATGAGCTGAAATAATTCGAACCAATGCTGCTTCGACAACAAAGCGGCAGGCAAGCGCCCACCGCCTTCATCTTTATTCGGCAAATCCGGCTCATTCTTCTCTTTTCGTTACTCCCTCGCTCTCCCCCGTCTCATGGTGCTCGGCGTTTTCGATGTGATTATCGTATTTGCGCTTGTATCGCCTTGCAAACCTGCGGCTGTCGGCAATGTAAAACCCCATGGTGGTAATGATAACGGGAAACACTGCCAGCATGAGTATCTTCGTGAGCTGGCTGCTGATGAATCCCATTGCGCTGTTGACCTGGTCAATGACGAGCAGCGTCATAAACATCAGCGACATAACTATGCAAAAATGCGGCAGTATTTTTTTCATAAAAGCTCCTCAATCTATCCCTATGTAGATTATATCCGTTACTTCCCGTTCTTTTGACGGATTGTTATAATACTCACCCTGAACGACCATCTGTGAGGTGGCTCCGCCGTCAAGGTTATACGCCGAAACGCAGCCATTATCGTAAAACCACTTCGACAGATCCGTGAGCAGTATGCCGTCTGATTTACTCGAACGACCGTCCACACAGACAAAGATGTAGTGCAGCGGCTCTATCATTCCTATAGCTGTCCTCGGATGCCGCCTCTTTCCCACATAGTCTTCGCAGTTAAACTCGGTCATTGGCTGACCGTTATCGTCCAAAAGCCTCGGTCCGAACGACCAAGCCTGCCACGCTCCGTTTTCCTCAATAACGCCTATATCAAACTTGTCCTGGTCATACGTTACAAGTGACCCATCGTAATACAACACCGCAACATCTTTATACATTCTTTCACGGCAAAGCACACCGTTGCGGACCTCCACGCCCTCTCTCCTTGCGGCAAACTGATCGCCGTTTATGGCAAGGAACGCATTCACCTCACGTGCAAGCCTGTATGCATATTCTTTGTTTGCCCATGCGCCCTTATACTGTCCGCCGGCGCAATACGTTTTAAGATAAGTGACATCCCTCAGCCATATCTCCGCAATATGAAAAACCGCATCCCCCTCCGTCTTTGTTAAAAGTTCAATCCGTACATTTTCTGTAATAAGCATTTCGTCGGTCATGACCGACCTATGTTCATCAGGAGCAAAAATTGGCGGCTCCGTCGGCAGCGGTGTCGGAGTAATAAGCGCAGGCTCATCCGTCCTGGGGGGCGTATACGTCGGAATTGCGGTAGGTACAGACGTTGACGGCAGCGTCGGAGTGGGCAAGCTGACCTCCACATAATTAAAATCCCCAATGGGGTTTACGTGGTGAAAGTACGCAAAAATAATGAGCGAAAGCCCCGTTGCGACAATGTATATAAGTATCAGCTTCCACACTTGAAGCTGCTTCTTTTTCTTCATGCAATTAACCGCCTTAAACATTTTTCGCTATTTTACCACATATCACAGCACATAACAACAGCCGCAGCACACAGATTTTTATTACGTTCATAAAGTATAATCTGCATATCAGTCCAATAATATCAGAATTTGCTTTTATTTTGAACAAAGCTGCGTTATAATAGCTTGATTAATAAGGAAGGAAGGCTTAATCGCATGAATTACGAAGAAGCGGTAGCTTATATACACAGCATTTACTGGCGCGGAAGCAAGCTCGGTCTCGTTCGTGTCACCGAACTGCTTGAGCTGATGGGCAATCCTCAGGATTCCCTTAAATTTGTTCACGTTGCAGGAACAAACGGCAAGGGCTCAACCACAACAATGATTTCCAACATTCTCAGGGCTTCAGGATACACCGTCGGTTCGTTTATTTCGCCGTACGTAACCAGATTTAACGAACGCATTCAGCTCAACAACCGTGAGATTGAGGATGATGAGCTTGCGGAGCTTACCGACTACGTTCGCACCTTTGCGGACGCAATGCCCAACTCTCCCACGGAATTCGAGGTTATAACAGCAATTGCGTTCGAGTATTACAAGCGCAAAAACTGCGATATAGTCGTTGTGGAGGTCGGTCTTGGCGGCAAGCTCGATTCAACAAACGTCATAAAAACGCCCGAAGTCGCCGTTATTACCCCCATTGACTTCGACCATACCCATGTACTTGGAAACACTCTCGCCGAAATAGCTTCGGCAAAGGCCGGAATAATTAAGAAAAACGGCATTGTGGTCACTCACCCTCAGCACAAAGAGGCTCTCGACGTGTTGGCTGAAGCCTGTTCGGAGCAGAATGCAAAGCTTATAATTGCCGACACCTCCCCCATTAAGCTGAACGAACGCAGCATCGACGGACAATGCTTCGATTACGGCGACTATAAAAACCTCAAGATCCGTCTTGCCGGCTCATACCAGCTTAATAACAGCGCAGTTGCTCTCAACGCAATTTTCGCCCTCAGAAGCCGTGGTTGGAATATCCCGGACGATGCTGTATATAACGGATTGGCGAATGCCAAATGGCCTGCACGCTTTGAGGTGCTGTCAAAAAACCCCATATTCATCGTTGATGGCGGTCACAATCCCCACGGCGTCCGCGGCACACTAAGCAGCCTGATGAATTACTTCCCGAACGAGAAAATTACGTTCATACTCGGCGTGATGGCGGACAAGGATGTTTCTGAAATCGTTTCCCTGCTTGCACCTGTTGCAGAGAGCTTCTACACCGCCGCACCCAACAACGACAGAGCTATGCCCGCAGAGCAGCTTGCGGAGCTTATCAAAAAATTCGGCGTTCCGGCAACGCCCTGCGCTTCCGTGAGCGATGCTGTTCATGCGGCAATAAGCCACATTGAGAAGGGCGGCAAAATTTGCGCAGTGGGTTCTCTGTATATGGCCGGCGAAGTCCGCCAATGCTTTGATTTGGAATAAGGAGGAACAGAATAGAATATGGCAACCGTTTTAAAAGGCGCCCCCGTAGCTGCAGAGATAAATCAAGAGCTTTCGGAAAGGATTACGATGCTTCGTCAGCATGGCATAAATCCCACCCTCTGCACCATCCGTGTGGGCGAATCTCCCGACGATATTTCTTACGAAACAGGCGCTGCAAAGCGTGCGGCAAAGCTCGGTGTTGAGCACGTCAAGGTCGTTCTGCCCGATTCGGCAACTCAGGACGAGGTGATCGCCGCAATATGCAAAGCGAACAACAACCCTGCCGTTCACGGAATATTGGTATTCAGACCCTTGCCCAAGCACATTGACGATGCCGCAATCCGTGCTGCCCTCTGCCCCGACAAGGATGTGGACGGAATAACCGAAGGCTCGCTCAATGGCGTTTTCACCGGAAGCGGCAAGGGCTTCCCTCCCTGCACAGCGCAGGCGTGCATTGAAATTCTTGAGCGCACGGGGACAGAGCTTAAAGGAAAAAATGCCGTTGTCATAGGCAGAAGTCTTGTCATCGGAAAACCCGTCGCCATGATGCTGCTGCAAAAAAACGCCACCGTCACTATCTGCCACACGAGGACAGTGGATACACCGACAATAGCAAAGAGAGCCGACATAATCGTTGCTGCGGCAGGCTCTGCGGGGATGGTTAACGCAAACTATCTAAGTTCAGGTCAAACCGTCATTGACGTTGGCATAAACGTGAACGATGAAGGTAAGCTATGCGGCGACGTTAAGTTTGACGAAGCGGAAGCTATAGTCGAAAGGATAACGCCCGTACCCGGCGGCGTCGGTGCGGTGACCACAAGCGTCCTCATGTCCCATGTGGTCGAGTCCGCAGTGAGAGCGCTGAAATGAAACGGTCTTAGTTATTGAGAATTAAAGCCCCGTGTATTGTCGCGGGGCTTATCTGTTACGGTATTCAGTTTTCCAAGTCGGCTCTGTTGCCTATGTTGCCCTCTCTCCAATGCTTGCGGCACAGGCTGATGTACTTGTCGTTTGCGCCCAAAACCACCTGGTCGCCTACCTTGGTTATGCCGCCTTTGCCGTCAAGCCTTGCATTGTATGTCGCTTTTCTGCCGCACCAGCAGATCGTCTTGATTTCCTCAATAGCGTCTGCCCATGCCATCAACCACATACTGCCCTCAAAGAAGTTGCCCTGAAAATCTGCACGCAGACCATAGCATATCACCGGCACGTTGTAGTCATCCGCAATTTCAACCAAAAGCTCAACATCCTTTTTCGTAAGAAACTGTGCTTCATCGACGATAAGACAATCATAGTCGCCGCGCTTGACCGCCTCAAGATCCAGCTCGTGGAACAAGATGCACTCGTCCGCCATTCCGCAGCGTGATTTGATGGTGCGTACACCGTCCCTTACATCGATGGCGGGCTTGAGCAGAATCGCTTTTTGTCCACGCTCGCCATAGTTATATTTTACCATTATCGCATTTGCGGTTTTAGAGGAGCTCATCGCCCCGTATCTGAAATACAGCTTTGCCATTTTATCCCCCGTCAGCAGAAATTTCA
>JAEDJH010000068.1 GCA_016296415.1 Clostridia bacterium
GAGGGGTTTGGGGACGCAGTCCCCGGGGAAGCCCCCCAAGAGGGGTTTGGGGACGCAGTCCCCAAGAAGTGAACAGTTAAAAGCGGACAAACAGCCACGGAATGCTGCGCCACGGCAAAAAACTTTGCCGCAAAAAATAAACCACTTGCCAAATCGGGCAAAACATTTATACTTTAATTATTATATTCAGGAGAATGCTTATGCCGCTTTGTATGCTTTCGAGGGAGGCCGCCCTCATGGGCGTAACGCCCGTATGCAATATCTTTATATCCGACTATATGCCGTCCGCACCCGAGAATTACGTAAAGGTCTATCTTTACGGACTTATGCTCTGCCACACGAGCCGCACGGAGGCAAACGAGCTTTCGCTTGCGCTGAAAATGAGCGAGGAGGAGGTAACGGCGGCGTTTTGCTACTGGCAGGAGCTGGGGCTGGTCACGTTCGTAAACGCCGATCCGCCCGAGGTACGTTATCTGTCGCCGCTTGAATCCGAAAAAAGCGCAAGGCGAATATCCGCCGGGGCGGAATACACGGGTCTTGTCCGCACGGTCAGGGCGCTGTTCGGCGAGCGCCTGCTTTCGGAAAACGAGCTTCGCCGCATGATAGACTGGGTAGAGGTGTTCGGAATGAGCATCGACTGTGCCGAGGAGGTCGTGCGCTACTGCATCGGGATAAAGGGCAGGCGTGTCAGCATAAACTACATGGACGCCGTGGCAAAGTCATGGGCGGACGGGGGAGTTTTGACCGCCGAAGCCGCCGCCGAACACGAAAGCCGCCTTTCAAGGCTCACCACCGGCGCACAAAAGCTCAAAAAGAGCTTCGGAAGCAGCCGTGCCGTGACGGATGCGGAGCTTAAAGCCTATGAAAAATGGACAAAGGGCTGGGGCTTTGACGAGGAGACGATAATGGCGGTCGCAATGAACATCACGGGCGCATCGGACATGAACTTTGCGTATCTTGACCGTGTTTTGGACGGGTACAGGCTTTCCTCCGCCGTGAGCGCAGAGGATATTGATAAGCAGATGAAGCGCCGTGACGCCGCCGCCGAGCTTGCAAGGCAGATGTTCGGCAGGGCAAAGATAAAGTCCGCACCCACGAACACGCACATTGACCAGGTCGAGCGCTGGCTGGACGTATGGGAGCTTCCGCCGGAGCTTATCCTTTTGGCGGCGGAAAATTCCGTGAACGCCTCACAGCCCTTCGCCGCCATAAAAAAGCTGATAACGGAGCTTAACGAAAAGCGCATACGCAGCGTATCCGCCGCAAGGGAATACCTTGAAAAGCGGGGCAAAAGCAGCGCCGGCAGCGGAAAAAAGCCCTCCCGTGCGCTCTCCTATACTCAAAGAAGCTACACCGACAAGGACTTTGCGGACATTCATATAGATTTTTCGGACGAGGAGTGAAAACCGCCCCCCTACCGGCTGAAATACCCCCGATAGTCAAATGAATACGGGTTTTTGTTCGCCTCTCCCACGCAGCCGATGAGTCCGGCGTCGTTGCCGAGTGCGGCGCCTGCTACCTTTCCGTGGCGCTTATAGAAGCATTTATCGTCCAAACGGGCGTTCACCGCATCGAAAAGAAAGTCGCCTGCGCCGCTTACGCCGCCGCCGAGCGCAATAAGCTCCAGATCCAGCAGGTTGAAAAGCGACGCCGCAAAGGAGCTTAAATAATCCGCATAGCGGTAAAACGCCTCCCTTGCGCCTTCATCGCCCTCACGGGCAAGCTCGATAACGCGCCTTGCGGTAAGTCCGCCGATGAGCGCCGCCTTCAGCGCAGGGCTTTTTCCCGAAAGCGCCGCCTCACGCCCGAGGCGGACGAGCGCCGTTGCGCTGCAATAGACCTCGGCGCAGCCTTCGTTGCCGCAGGTGCATTTTTCGCCGCCGTGCACGAGCGTGGAATGCCCAAGCTCACAGCCGTTTCCAAGACCGCCGGAAAAGAGCCTTCCGTTTATTATAAGACCGCCGCCGAGCCCCGTTCCGAGCGTGAGCACCGCACCGTTTTCCACGTCCTGAAGCGCACCGTGATCATGCTCCGCAATCGCCGCCGCATCCGCATCGTTCATGACGGATATGGGCATGAACGGGAAATACCTCCGAAGCACGCTGTAAAGGTCGGCATTGTGCAGACCGAGATTATAGGCGTCGGTTATTACGCCGGTTCTTGAATCTACGCTCCCGGGGACCGCCGCACCCATTCCGTTAAGATAACGGTCAAATTCACGCTCAAGCTCCTTTGCCTCCTCCGCTATTATCTCCATGCGCCTTTCGGGGGAGCGTTCGCAGGAGGGGTAGGGGATGCTCCTTTTTTTATAAACCGTGCCGTCCTGATCGACAATGCCCATCGCCACGTTCGTGCCGCCGATGTCTATGCCGAGCTTGTACCATTCCATGTGATCCGTCATCTTGCAATCCTCGCCGCCGTCAGTTTTGCCGCCGCAGGGGTAAGGTGCCCCCTTGTCTCGGTCTTTTGGTCAAGGCAGGCGTTTCGTATCTCCGACTGCGGAAGGCGCACGCCCCGTCCCTCAAGTATGCTTTCGACAAGCTCTATGTAGTCGTTAAGCTCCATGTACGGCACCTCGATAAGATGCGGCATGAGCGGAGTAGGCTGTGCCGCACGCTGTGTCGCAACAAGAAGTATGTTGTCGGGCAGCACCGCCTTGCTCAGCGCCGCCTGTATTATCCCGGGGCTCATGCCCTCAAACAGCACCATGAAGCGAAGCGGCTGCTCGGCAAGGCATCTCACCGCCGCCTGTATGCAGTTTATGTCGTCAACGTATAAAACACGAAGCTCCGGAAGCTCGTTTGCAACCGCCGCCGCAAGCGTCGTTTTGCCCGTGCCCTCGCCGCCGGTTATCAGCACGTTTTCGCACGGCTCGCCCCGCATGAAGCGGATGAGGTTGGCGGTAAGCTCCGCACTAAGCCCCTCGTTGAGCGCCGGACTGCCCTCGGGGGGGAGCACCGCCGCCATTATATCGTCCGCCGGCACTATATCGCCGCCAAGGAGCGAAAAGTTCCTCGTTTCAAGGAAAACGCCGCAGCCGTACGTTGCGCCGAGATTCCATATATCCTGCAAAAGCGCACCCCAGTCGCCGCTTTCCGTCATGCGGCAGTACATCTCCTCAAGCGCCTCGTCCGCCGCATATTCGCCCTCTATCCTCATGCCGTTGTAATAGTTCCACGACGCCCATTCGTTCCCGATAAACGAAAGCACCTGCTCGCTTTCCCTTGCGGGCTGCACGGGTCTTATCGGCGCCGAAGAGCCGCCCCACGCCGCACTTGCAATCAAAGAAGCCGAATCCCTGGGCTTCGACTGATTTTTGTTCCGTATCTCGTTTCTGCGCTCCTTCGTCCACTCGAAGGCTATGTCGCCGTCAAAGTCGAAAAGGCTCCGCATTACCTCAAGGTCGGAGCGCATGAGCATACACGTCGCCTCGTCAAACTCGCCCTTTGCCGCCATGCGTGAAAACGGCTGCTCCCGAACGAGTATGAGGTCGAGTATATAGTCCCTGAAAAGATTTCCCGTAACACGCCTTGCGCCGCAGTTCAAAAGCGCCGCCGTCATGCCGTGATACGCCGACACCGCACCGAGTATGTCGCCCGTGAGCAATGCCTCCGCAAACGCACAAAGTCCGCCCAGTACGGGCTCCGAAAGCTCCTCCCGAAGGAGCGTGAGCCTCGAAAGCTGCACATTGAGCATATCCGTTCCCTGCCGAAAATTGCAGTCACGAAAACCGTTCATTGCCTTTTCCTCCCTTTTGTCTGTTTATAACCCATCGCCGCAGAGCTTATGAGCGCCGTCAGCGGCACCGTAAGCACCACTCCCAGACTGCCCGCAGCGCCGTTTATCACCTCCAGCGACAGATATGCCGAGCTCAGCATCTGCCGAAGGGGTATGTCATACTGCCAAAGCACCATCATAAGCGTGAAGCCGCTTCCCACGAACGCCAGTATCAGCGTGTTCGTCATGGTGCCGACCATGTCCCGTCCGATATTCATGCCCGATTTGAAAAGCTCCCGTGCGGTCATATTCGGGTTTACGGTAATAAGCTCCGTCAGCGCAGACGAGATGTTCATCGCAACGTCCATCACCGCACCCAGCGCCGCAACCATCACTCCGGCGGCGAATATCCCCCGAAGCTTCAGCGGCGAATCCTGCTGCACCTCCTGCAAAAGCGGCTCTATCTCGGACTCCCTCAGCCCGTCGATATGCGAAAGCGCACCCGCCGCAAGCGTGAAAAGCACCGCAATCAAAAGTCCGCCCGCCGTGCCGAGCATGGCACAGACGGTTTTTTTGCTTATCCCGTCCAAAAGCACGAAGCACACCACCGTGACGTATATGCAGACCGCCGCCGTTGTCGGTACGGTCGCAAGCCCCTTGAAAAGCAGGGGTATCAGCACCCATATAAGGCATACAAACGTCACCGCAAGCCCGATTATCGACTTAAGCCCCTTTTTGCCGCCGACGACCGCCGTCACCAAAAGCAGCACCGCAATGCAGCCGATGACTATACCCGAACGGTCGTAGTCATATACGGCTACGCTTATCTCCGGCTCCGCACCCTCCTGGGTCACGGGGTATGTCGCCACCGATACGGTCAGCCTCGTACCCTCCTCCGCATGGGTGTCGTACAGCGCACCGAGATAGTTTTTAATGTCGAAATACTCCCCCTTGTAACGCCCCGTGAGCATCCTTATCTGCAAAAGCTGGCTGCCCCTGTGAACGTTTTCAAGCTCCGTATCGACGATGCTCGTGTCCTCGATGACCTCGGTAACTATCGCATTTTCGTATTCGAGCATATAGCCGCCATCGGTCATGTGGTCCTCCGCCCCGAAGGGGCTGTTCGCCGCATAAAACGCCGCAAGGAACACGGCAAGCGCCGCCGCAAGCACCGAAACGGTGCTGAGTTTGGGCATTTTAAGGGTGAATTTCCGTTTTTCTTTTTCGCCTTTGTTTTTCTTCAACGCCATTTGGCACGCCTTTCGTTCGGATAAACTTTATCCTTTAATTATATACAGCTCTGTGCATATAGGCAAATATTATTTCCCGGCAAATATTATTTCCCGAAAAGCCTCGCAAGCGGCTTCACCACCGCCGAAAAGTCCTCTATCGCCCTGTTAAGCGTTTCCACGTCGAGCGTTTCTATCTTCCTGAGCGCAGCCTCGGCGGTCTCGGCGGCTGTGTTCACGGCGGCGTGTCCGTCCTCGGTCAAAGACTGTATCTCGCCCAGTACCTTGTCCATCTCCTCCGCCATGCCCGGAAGGTTCGCCCCGTCTATCTCCGCCGCAGCCTCCTGCAGCCCCTTTGCCGCCTCCTCAAGCTCAAAAAGCGCAGTGTATGCCCTCGGCACCACCGCAATGACCGCAATTATTACAAAAAGCGCAATCGCTCCGCACAGCGCCGTCCTTATCCTCGCCGTCAAAAGCTGTTTTCTTTCATATTCACTCATAACACCCGATACCCTCCGCATTTTTCCGGATTATACCACACACGGGCGGCATTTGGCGATAAGCGTACGGTCGCTTCATAATTTGTTTATGTATTTTTAACAGGCATTTTTGTGCGATCGGTGGTATAATCTCCCTATCGGAAACGGAGGATGAGGAAATGAATCGAAAATCTGCCTTCGGGCTTTTTGCCGGCGTTTTGAGGAGGACGGCGTTTACGCCTGCGTTAACGCTTGCGTTTATGCTTGCATTTACGCTTGCATTTATGCTTTGCGGCTGTCAGGCGGCGTCCTCGCCGGATATTCCGCAGCCCCCGTGGGATACCCTGCCTCCCTCCGGATCTGCCGCTTCGAACGTCACCCATGCCCCCGAGCCCGACGATACGGCAGGCGGCGTTACTGCGCCCGTTTCCGCCCCCGCAGCGGCGCTTCCAACGCCCGAGCCCACGCCCTTCGTCTCCGAAGTGGGCGTTGAGCTTCCCGAGGGGGAGTGGTCGATGATACTGCTCAACCCGTGGCACTCGATAGAGGAGGATCTTGACATTGAGCTCAAGGGCGTCGGCAGGAAGGTTGACGCAAGGATAGCCGAAGTCGTGAAAAAGCTCATCCGTGACGCAAAGAGCGACGGCGTTTCGATAAAGTGTCAAAGCGGCTTTCGGGACATTGAATATCAGACGGGGCTTTTTGAGCGCAAGGTCGAAAGGCTGATGCGGACGGGACTTACGGAGGAGGAGGCAAGAAAGCAGGCTGCCACGGTCGTTGCCGTCCCCGGGACGAGCGAGCATCACACGGGGCTTGCCATAGACTTCACCACCGAGGGCATGAGCAGCCTTACCGAGGCATTTACAAAAACGAAGGCGTTTTCATGGCTCATGGAAAACGGATATAAATACGGCTTTATAATGCGCTATCCCGAGGACAAAATGCACATAACGGGCATAATTTACGAGCCGTGGCACTGGCGCTACGTCGGTCCCACGGTATCCTACGCCATGCACAGGACGGGCGAGTGCTATGAGGAGTACCTCGTCCGCATCGGCAGACTTGAGCCGCCCGTGACCCTCCCCGAAACAACCCCTCA
>JAEDJH010000008.1 GCA_016296415.1 Clostridia bacterium
TGGTGCCGGTGGTGGGACTCGAACCCACACGCCATCGCTGGCAAAGGATTTTGAGTCCTCCTCGTCTGCCAATTCCAACACACCGGCGATGCTTTATGCGGACACGTAAAAGGTGCTTTGCATAATCACGGGAGTTATTGTAGCATACCGCATTCGAAAATGCAACGGCTATTTTCGGCTTTTTCCAAGGTCGGCGCACATCCAAAAGCCACAGCATAAGCCGTATTTGCGGATGATCCGCCGCACGCCGTCTACGGCAATAAAAAGGACGCCGCCGTAAAGCAGTGCCCCAAAAGTTAGTTTGTCGTTCGGCAATCAGCCTTCAAGTCCGGTCTTAAACAGCGAATACGCAAGCTCGACCGTTTTTTCGTCAAGCGAGAGCTGCCTTATTATCCGTGCTTCGCCGCCGTCTATGCGCTTTTTTGCGCTGACCTCGACCGTTTTCACGGCATAGCCCTCGTCCTCAAGAATGCCGCATCCGACATCAAGAGGAAGCCCTAAAACCGATCTCAAACCTCCATTATCTCCTTTTCCTTGTCGGCGATGACCTTGTCGATATCCTTTATCTTGGCGTCGGTGGTCTTTTGTGCCTTGTCCTCAAGGTTCTTCTGGTCGTCCTCGGTTATCTCACCGTCTTTTTTCGCCTTCTTGATCTGCTCGTTCATATCACGGCGAATGGAGCGGACGGCAACCTTTGCCTCCTCGCCCTTTTTGCGTATGACCTTGACAAGATCCTTGCGGCGCTCCTCGGTAAGCTCGGGGAAAATGAGCCTGATGAACTTGCCGTCGTTTGTGGGATTGATTCCGATATCGGACTTCTGTATTTCCTTTTCGACCGCAGATATCATCTTCTGATCCCAAAGCGAGATCATAAGCATCCTGGGTTCCGGAGAGCTGATGTTGCCGAGCTGGTTGATGGGCGTGGGCGTTCCGTAGTAGTCAACGGTTATCCTGTCAAGCACCTGGGGATTGGCTCTGCCCGCCCTCAGCGTACCGAGATCACGCTTGAGCACGGCAATGGTTTTGTCCATTCTTTCCGCTGCATTTTCTATTATATCCATTCAAATTTCCTCCGTTTCAATAATCTGTATTATATTTTATCCAAAAAAGCTCAATAAATCAACCGCAAATATCGCCCATCCGCGCATTTGGTCATTCGCCGATTATCGTGCCGGCATTTTCGCCCATGAGCGCCTTTACGTAGCTTTCCTCCTTTTCCATGGAGAAAAGCAGTATGGGCATTTTGTAGTCCCTGCAGAGCGTTATAGTGGTTATATCCGTGGCCTTCAGGTTTTTGGCTATCACGTCGTTGTATGAGATGTACGAATATCTTTCCGCATTCGGGTTCTTTTCGGGATCGTCCGAATATACGGCGTCAACACTCTTTGCAAGCACGAGCGCATCGGCGTGTATCTCAAGCGCACGCAAAGCGGCCGCCGTATCCGTTGAGAAAAACGGCGAACCCGTTCCGCAGGCGAACAATACCACCTTGCCCCCGTCGAGCTCGGCCTTTGCCTGCCGTGAGCTGTACGTATCGCAGAAGCGCTGCATTTCGACCGCCGAAAGCACCGTGCAATCCACTCCCATGCCGAGGAGAGCGTCCTGTATTGCGAGCGAATTGATCGCCGTAGCAAGCATACCCATGTGGTCCGCTCTGTTTCTGTCGATGCAATGGCTGCTTCTTCCCCGCATTATGTTGCCGCCGCCGACGACGACCGCAACCTCCGCACCGGCGTCCTTGAGCAGCTTTATGCGCTTTGCCGCCTGTTTTGCGTTTTCCTCGCTGACCGCAGCGTTTGAATCGCCGAGCACCTCGCCGCTCATCTTCAAAAGTATCCGCTTATATTTCAGTTCCATCTTGCCCTCCGCATGATATTAGCTTTCCCCTTTATTATACAATATTTCTCAGCATAATAAAATACGAAAAATTGCGCCTTGGGCAGATATTGTAAAAAGCACTATCAAAATTTCCGCCCATGAGTTATAATTAATATACAGTAATAATGTGTTGCGGAGGTACTTATGCGTAAACTTCGTCTTATTGCCACCGGCGGAACTATAGCCTGCGTGCCGACCTCAAGAGGGCTTGCTCCCCAGCTCGAGGCAAGCGAGCTTCTCGGCTATCTCAATATCGACACGGACAACATCGACTGTGTGGATCTTTTCAGCATCGACAGCTCCAACGTTCAGCCCGAGGAATGGTGCGTGATGGCACGTGCCGTAAACGACTGCATCGGAAAATACGACGGCGTGGTAATTACGCACGGCACGGATACACTCGCATACACCGCATCCATGCTCTCATTCATGCTCCGGGGAATAAACATACCCGTCATACTTACCGGCGCACAGTTCCCCATCGTCGTGCCGCAATCCGACGGAAAGGGCAACCTTGAGCACGCAATCATCGCCGCAAGACAGATGGACGGCGGCGTTTACGTATGCTTCGGCGGCTCCATAATAAAGGGCTGCCGTGCCGTTAAGACGAGAACGACCTCCCTCGATGCGTTTGAGTCCATCAATTATCCCATCGTCGGCACCATAGCCAACAATCGCTTTATACGCCTGACCGACCCTTCGCCGAAGGGCGAATACTGCTTCTCGGACAGCATAAACTCGCAGGTCGCCCTGATAAAGCTTATCCCCGGCACAAGTCCGAGGCTGCTCGACAGCCTGTACGACTGCGGCATAAAGGGCGTCGTGATCGAGGCGTTCGGTCTTGGCGGCGTGCATAACGTGCGGCGTGACCATACCTCGAGCCTCATAGGGCTGATGCAAAAGGGCGTTACGGTCATACTTGCATCACAATGCCTGTACGAACGTTCGTCCCCGAACATTTACGAGGTAAGCAGGGGGCTCAAGGACGCAGGGATAATTCCCGCATACGACATGACGACCGAAGCCGCCGTGACAAAGCTCATGTGGGCGCTCGGACAATCGAACGACCATGCGGCCGTGGAGCGGCTTTTTTCCGCCAACCTCTGCGACGAAATAACTCCGGAAGAATAGCTCCGGCTCAACGCACAAAAAACCACCCGAGGTGCAGCTCACTTCAGGTGGTGCTTTTCATTTGGTAAGGCTTCAGATGCCTACGCAGTATTTGTCCCAATACTCCCGTATTCTTTCCATAAGCGCATCGTCGATTATTATCCTGCCGTCAACGGGCTTGTTGTAAAGCTCCTCCACTATTTCCTTAATGGTGACTATCGGGAATGCCTTTATGCCGTGATCCTCGTAAAGCTCCTGTATCGCCGTGCGCTCGCCCGTGCCCTTTTCCATGCGGTCAACGGATATGACTATCGCATCCACCTTCACATCGGCGGCGTTTTTAAGTATCGGGAGCGTTTCACGAACCGCCGTGCCTGCGGTTATCACGTCCTCGACGATAACGAGCCTGTCGCCGTCCTTGAGCTTACAGCCGACCAGAACTCCGCCCTCGCCGTGATCCTTTGCCTCCTTGCGGTTATAGCAAAAGCCCACGTTGATACCGTGCTTTGCGTACAGCATCGACGCCGTGCCCGCCGCAAGCGTTATGCCTTTGTACGCAGGCCCGAAAAGCACGTCAAACGGCTTCATCTCTCCGTCCGCCACGTTTTTTGCTATCGAGGCGGCATAAAACTCGCCGAGCTTATACATCTGCTCGCCCGTTTTATAGCTTCCCGTGTTTATGAAATACGGCGTTTTTCTGCCGCTTTTGGTCGTAAAATCGCCAAAGCTCAACACGCCCGAGCGCACCATAAAATGAATAAATTCCGACTTCATATCAAAATCCTCCTTATCTGTCTGAGTTGTTAAAGGCATCGTGTATATCGTCTATGCAGGAAAACCCCTGCTCCCTCATCAGCGCCTCAAGCTCATCCAGAACGTCCACGGGCGCCGTAGGCTTTACAAGCGCAGCGGTTCCGACGCATACCATGTCCGCCCCCGCCATTATAAACTCCATGGCGTCCTCGCCCGTCATAATGCCGCCGAGTCCGAATATCGGAAGCTTTACCGCCCTCCTTACCCGATATACCAGCGCAAGCGCAACGGGCTTTATCGCCGCACCGGAAAGTCCTCCGGTCTTGTTGGCAAATATCGCCTTCCTCTGCCTTACGTCTATCCTCATGCCGTGCAGGGTATTTATCAGCGAGATGCAGTCCGCACCCTCGCCCTCCACCGCCTTGGCTATCTCGGTTATGTCGGTAACGTTCGGTGTCAGCTTTACCATAAGCGGCTTTTTGGTTGCCGCCCTTACCGCCCTCGTCACCGCCGCCGCCATCTTTGCGTCCGTACCGAAGCCTATTCCGCCCTCCTTTACGTTGGGGCAGGATATGTTCATCTCTATCATTGCGACGTCGGTTTCGTTCAGCCGCTCCGCAACATCGACGTATTCGGCTATGCTGTGTCCGGCGATGTTCGTTATGACCGGCACGTCATACTCTCTTAAATGAGCAAGCTCGTTTTTTATATAATGCTCCACGCCCGGGTTTTGCAGTCCGACGGAGTTTAACATTCCGCCGTAGGACTCCGCTATCCTCGGAGGGATGTTCCCCCTCCACGGAAGCGAGGAAACGCCCTTTGTTATGACCGCACCGAGCCTGCCTATATCGTAAAACTCGCCGCTTTCCTTCGCCATGAACGTTCCGGAGGCGGTGGCAACGGGGTTTTTGAACGTCACGCCCGATATCGTCTGTGTAAGGTTCAGCTCCTTTACCATATAATGTTCCTCCCGTCAAACACGGGGCCTACCTTGCATACACGGCGCATTACCGCAACCCCGTCCTCATATACGTTCGTAACGCAGCCCACGCAGGCTCCGTAGCCGCAGCCCATGCGCTCCTCAAGCGATACCCATATCTCGTTCGTGCTGTCGTCGGCAAGCAGCTCGCACGCCGCCTTGAGCAAGGGTCTGGGACCGCACATGAATGCGGCGCAGTTATCGCCCTTTATCCGCCGCAGGCATTCGGCGGCATTGCCGGAAAAACCCCTGCTGCCGTCGTCGGTGCATATATGCACCTCGTCCGCAGTCTTGAGAAACTCCTCCTCCAAAAACACGCCCTCCGAGTCCCTGAAGCCAAGCACCGCCGTGGTATGCACGCCCATCAAGCGGAGCGCCCTCGCCGCATACAGCAGCGGAGGCACGCCAACGCCGCCGCCGATGAGAAACGCCCTTTTTCCCTCTGCCCTTTCCATAGGGTAGCCGTTGCCGAGCGGAGAGCTGACGGTCAGCTTTTCGCCGCTTTTTCCCACACGCTCCGCTATGTACCTCGTACCCTTGCCGCCCGCCCTGAAAACGAGCGTCAGCTTCCCGTCGGCATAGTCGCATACGCTTATGGGACGGGGAAGCAGCATCGCATCGCTTCCGGTATATAGGTTCACAAACTGCCCGGGCTTAGGTATCTCCGGATATTCCGCCGTCAGGCGATATACGCCGTCGGTACCCGACACGGCGGTTTTTTCAATGCAAAGCACATTACATTCGTACAGCCGCTTCATATCAGAAAATGTTCTCCGTTATATCCTTTTTCATGCTCAGCGCCGCCTCGCGTGCCGCAGAAGCAAAGTCCGCCTCGCCGAACCTGTCCG
This sequence comes from Clostridia bacterium, assembly GCA_016296415.1. GTDB lineage: Bacteria > Bacillota > Clostridia > Christensenellales > CAG-138 > JAEDJH01. The sequence goes on from JAEDJH010000008.1 coordinate 5,569, forward strand.
ACTTTTTGTATGCGGCGATTATTCCCCTTGACGAGTTGACTATGCAGCCCCGTCCGTCGGTATCGAAAAAGCCGCCGATGTCTCTTCCGCTTGCCCCCTGTGCGCCGTAGCCCGGCACGAGGAAGAACGTATGCGGAAGGCGATGTCTGAGCGCCTCGCCCTGCGCCTTGTTGGTTGCGCCGACAACGGCACCGATGCGGCTGTAGCCGTATTTGCCGACAAGCCCCTCGCCCCAATCCGCAACAAGGTCGCCAGTGCGCTCATAAAGAATGCGCCCATCATCGGTCATAACGTCCTGAAGCTCCGACGAGGAGGGATTTGAGGTCTTTACAAGTATGAACAGCATCTTGCCCTGCTTTTCGCAAATCTCCCGAAAGGGCTTTATACCGTCATAGCCAAGATACGGATTTATTGTTACCGCATCCTCCTTCCACGGGTCAAAATGCACGCCCTCAACGTCCACGCCGCCTATATGCCCGGCATAGGCCGCCGCCGTTGAAGCGATGTCGCCCCGCTTTATATCGCCGATGACGAACATACCCTTTTCCCTTGCGTATGCGATGGTTTTAAGATAGGCTTCGATACCATCCAGCCCGTAGCGCTCGTACATGGCTATCTGCGGCTTTACCGCCGGAACGATGTCGCACAGCGCATCTATCAGGCTGCGGTTAAACTCATAAAACATCTCTCCGACCGCCTTGAGCGTCTTTCCGTGCCGCTCAAGCTGCTTTTCACGAATATAGCGGGGTATCATTTCATACTGCGGATCGAGTCCCACCACGGTGGGGTTGTTTAGTTTGTCAATTTTTCCGATAAGCAGATCTATCATTTCAAAGAAACCTTGCCTTTCCCTTTTTTACTTAGTCATGTCGTTATAAACCACTCGCCCGCCGCATACGGTCAAAACCGGACGCCCGAACACCCTCATGCCGTGAAAGGGGGTGTTCCTGCTCCGTGAATGAAAGCCGCTGCGGTCGATAACGTACTCGTTTTCAATGTCAAACACCGCTATATCCGCCCTTTTCCCCTTTTCAATTCCCGTGGGAATGCCTATTATTTTCGCAGGCTCCGCCGTCAGCTTGCTCACAAGATCCGAAAGCCCGAGGCGGTTTTTTCTCACAAGCTCCGTATAACATACGGGGAATGCGGTTTCAAGCCCTATTACGCCGTTTAATGCAGAATCATAGCCAAAGTCCTTCTCTTGGGAGGCGTGCGGCGCATGGTCGGTCGCAATTGCATCTATCGTTCCGTCCCTAAGTCCCTCTATCAGCGCCTCAACGTCCTCTCTCTGCCGAAGCGGAGGGTTCATCCTGCGGTTTCCGTCGCCGTTTATCATGCTTTTGTCGAGCGAGATGTAATGTGGTGCGGTCTCTGCGGTGACGGGTATGCCCTTTGCCTTTGCCGTCCTTATTATATCGACGCTGCGTGCGGTGCTTATATGGCAAAGATGTACGGGCGTTTTGCACTCCGCCGCAAGCAGGATATCCCTCGCCGCAATAAGCTCCTCACCTATCGGTTCGCCCCTGAGCGTATCGTCCTCGGTATGCGACAGCACGGGAAGCGAAAGCCGCTTTGCCTCCCTGAGCGCAGCGAGCATCATCGAAGCATCCGCAACCGAACGCCCGTCCTCGCTGACGGCGATGATGCCGCTTTTTTGCATCCCCTCCATGTCCGAAAGTGTTTTACCGAGCTGTCCCTCGGTTATTGCACCCACGGTGAGCGCCCGTATGCAGCACCTTTTTTCCACGCTTTCGGCAAGCTCCCCCGCACGCTCGGCGGTGTCGATAACGGGCTTCGTGTTCGGCATCATGCAGACGCTCGTGAAGCCTCCCGCCGCCGCCGCAAGACCGCCGGTCTCAACGTCCTCCTTATAGGTCTGCCCCGGCTCACGAAAATGCACGTGCAGATCTATAAGCCCCGGCGTAACTATCTTGCCCGAAGCGTCTATCACCGTACAGCCCTCGGGCGGAACGCCGCCGGGCTCTACTGCTGCGATAATTCCGTCCTCGATCAGAATATTGCCTATGCCCTCGATGCCGCTTGACGGATCGACTATTTTACCGTTTGCGATGTATAAGCTCATTGTCGGTTTTGCCCTTCATGGATATTATCTCGTCGCAATATTCGCAGCGATACTCCTGTGCCGCCTCATCCACCAGATGGAATATATGCGGTATGCCCGTCTCAACCGACGTTACGCATCTCGGATTTTTGCAGCGGATGACGTTCACCACACGCTGCGGAAGCGACAGCTTTACCTTCCTGACGATCGCTCCGTTCTCGATTATGTTTACCGTTGCTTCGGGCGCCAAAAGTCCCAGCGCCGTCAGGTCTATGTCGGTAACGTTTTCTATCTTTATCAGGTCCTTGCGTCCGTGCTTGCGGCTGGTTGCGTTCATTATAAATGCAACCGTGTTCACCTTTGTGTCTATGTCGAGATAGTTCAGTATGCTTGAGCCCATGCCCGCCGTTACGTGGTCGATAACTATTCCCTTTTCAATGCTGTTTACGTTCATTGTTTCCCTTCCTTTCCAGTGTCGCCCGTTCAGCCCTCAATGCCCAGCAGCGACATTATCAATGCCATGCGGACATACATTCCGTTTTTCGCCTGCTCAAAGTACAGCGCTCTGGGGTCGTCGTCCACCTCCACGGCTATCTCGTTTACCCTCGGAAGCGGATGCAGTACCATCATATCCTCCTTGGCAAGCTTCATCTTTTCGGCGTCGAGAATATAACAGTCCTTCAGCCTTATATAATCCTCCTCGTTAAAGAAGCGTTCACGCTGCACCCTTGTCATGTACAGCACGTCGAGTCCGCCGAGTGCCTCCTTTATGTCCGTGACCTCAACAAAGGGGATGTTATTCTTTATCAGCACGCCCTTTCTTACGTAGTCGGGTATTTTAAGCTCGTCCGGCGATATGAGGACGAATTTAATACCCTCGTACCTCGACAGCGCCTTTATGAGCGAATGCACCGTGCGTCCGAACTTGAGGTCGCCGCAAAGACCCACCGTCATGTCGCCGATATAGCCCTTTTTGCGGCGTATGGTGAGAAGGTCCGTCAGCGTCTGCGTGGGATGCTGATGTCCGCCGTCGCCTGCGTTTATCACGGGCATGGAGGTGCTGTTTGCCGCAACACGGGGAGCACCCTCCTTGGGATGGCGCATTACCGCAATGTCGCAGTAGCAGGCAACCGTCCTCGTCGTGTCCGCAATGCTCTCACCCTTTGCAACCGAGCTTGAGTTCGGCTCGGAAAAGCCGATTACCTGTCCGCCGAGTCTCAGCATTGCCGCTTCAAAGCTGAAGCGTGTTCTCGTGCTCGGCTCATAAAAAAGCGTCGCAAGCAGCTTTCCCTCGCACTTGTGCATATAGTCCGCAGGGGAGGCGATTATCCTATCCGCAAGTGCGAATATCGACTCCAGCTCGTCCACGGTAAAATCCATCGGCTCCAAAAGACTTTTTCCCTTCAGCATTGTTTATACCTCCAAAATAAATTTCGTTTTTATAAAACGGCAATAAAAAAGCCTCTCAATCAAGAGAAGCCGAAAAATCAAAAATAATGCCGTTTGAACCGCCGATATATGCGGGAAAACGAAACGATAAGCAGCAATGTCCTTTCAAAAGAGCATCGGCATTATACAACATATCGTTTCCACCTCCCGGGCGAATCACGCCATACATAACATCGCCTAAATCTTCAATATGTTAGCACAGCCTGCCGCCGAAGTCAACAAATTATTTTCAAAAAGCTCCCGCACTTAAAAAGCGGATGCCTCCGCCCTTTGGAAGCACCCGCCTATATTGCTTTGATCCGCTTATTTTTTCGCCCTTGCGTTTCTGAATGCGATTATCCTCTGCATCTCGTTATAGACGATCATATAGCCTTCGTCAACGCCCATACCCGGCTTTGCGAGTATCTGGTCGGGACGGGTCGCCATTGCACAGTGTACGCATACCTGCGCCGAACGGTCGGTCTCGTTGCAGGTTCCGCCCTGATAAGCGCCGATGCCGAGCTTTTTGCAATAAAGCACCGCTTCAACGGTATTGTTGATACCGCCGAGGTCGGGGGTCTTTATCTGCACCATGTGTCCCGCCTTGTTGTCGGCAAAATACTTGATGTCCTCAAGGGTGTTGCACCATTCGTCGGCAACTATCTCAACGTTGATACCCCTGTCGTCAAGCTCTTTCGTGATTGCCTTGAGCGCAAGCATCTGCTTTTCACGGTCCTCGACGTCCATCGGACCCTCGATGCGAAGGTGGAAGGGCTTTGCCGCCTCTTCGAGCCTTGCGATGTAGTCCGCCATTGCCTTGTAGTTATCGTTGCCGAATGCGGCGCCGATCGTGCCATATACGTCGATATGGAACACGGGCATATAGTCATCGTCGTTTCTGAGCTGCAGCGTGCGGTCCCTCAGCCATGCAACGTACTCCTCAAGCAGCTCGCCCTTTTCGCCGAGCTTGGTCTTTACGTTGTTTATCAGCGCATGAGGAAGCACCTGTGCGCCCTTGATTATCATCTTGTCGGAATTTTTGTAGCGGTCATCGCCCGACTGCGTAAACAGCTTTATCGGCTCGTTCTCGATGGTGCAGCCGTATTCGTCGGCAACCACCTCGCACATGAGCCTGTTGGTGGACTTTGCAACGGCGTCGAGTATCGCCTGGGTCACGCCGTAGCGGATGGCGGTATGCAGCCTTTTGCCGTCAACCTGTATCGCCTCGACCATTTCGGAAAGACCCTTGAAGCTGTCCGCCTCACGTCCGACGAGTGCGGGCTTGATATTTTCCATTATTACGGGGATGAAGTCCTTTGCAAGGAACAGGGGATCACGTCCGCCTGCGCCGCTGTACTGTACCGCAGCACAGTCGCCGTATGCGATCTGTCCGTCCTCAAGCACGAGCATCACGGAGATGGACTCGCCCGCCTGCCTTACGGCGGTGAAGCCGGGGGTCACGGGTGCGCCGATATACGCATGACCGTCCGCCGTTGCGCCGCCCTTTATGGCACGCTGATCGTCAAAGTAGAAACCTGTACGTCCCGCAGAACACACCAAATCAACTATTTTCATAATAAATTCCTTTCTGAGTCAAAAATGTTTTATTTCATCCACTGGGGACGGCCGACAAGCCTGCCCTTGCTGATGGCATATACGTCGTCGATTACCATCTGGAACGAAGCGTTGCGCTTTTCGGCCTTCGCCCTTGCGTCGATCATTTCCCTGTGGAAATCGAGTATGTCCTTGGTGAAGGGCATATTGCCGCTGTTGAGTATGCGGATTGCGCCGGTGTTGTCCCTTGCGGGGAGCATCTTGCCGGCATTGAATCTTGACGGGGCGAACGGAATGTCGATCACGCCTGCCTGTACCGCACGGACTACGCCCACTGCGATATCGCCGTTGCCAAGCTCAAAGCACTTATCCACGAGACAGCGGGTTTCCTTGCGGATGATCTCCTTTTCCTGCTCAAGGTTTGCGGCGGTGCAGCTCTGGTCGTTCAGCATGGTGATAAGCTGTTTGGTGCAGCGAAGTCCCTGTGCGTTTGCCTCCATCGTCGGAACGCCTGCCGCCTCATGCGGCGTTTTTACGATAACCTTCGTCGCCTTTGAGAGTGCTGCGGTTGCGCTTCCCCATGAAATAACGCCGAATGCCTTCGCCTCGTCCTGCGGGAAGCCGCCCATCCACTGATGGAATACCGTAGTGATGATCACGTCGCTGTAACCGGCCTTCTGCATATACTCGTCGGTAAGCTCCTCAAGCGTGCGGATCGCCGCAACGTCCTGAACGAGGTTTCCGCACTGTCCGTAACCTACGGTGATGTTCTTTACGCCCTGCTCTGCGGCAAGCAGTGCCTCGATTATCGCTACCGCATGGGATACGCACGGCGGCACCAACGTTCCGGTAAGAGGTCCGTAAGGCTCCCTGTTTATGGAAACGCCGGCTTCTTCATAGATACCCGTAAGGCGGTCAACATACTGCCAGTCCCTGATGGTCTTTTCCATGGGAACGTTCTTTGCGTAGGGAAGGTTGTACGAAATTCCGCCGCCCTCATAGCTTGTAAAGCCGCCGGCGTAGGTGATCTCGGTCAGAAGCCTCGCATCGGGGGTACCGTGACGAACCTGTATCGGGGTGTCGATCGCATTTATAAGCTGTCTGCAGCCGAGTACGCCGTGGTTGACAGCCGGAAAGCCGTTAAGCATCGAGCGATGCTCCTTGAACGACTCCTTAATGCCGTTTTCCGCCTCCTGATAGCGGTTCTGGCGGGTATAGCTGTCTATCGTGGTCGGAAGCAGATCCGCCTCGCCCTTGTCCTGCAGATAGGTCAAAAGCTCTATCTGGTCACGGATGAGCGCAACGCCCGCACGGGGCTGAACCAGCGTCGTACCGGAGTTTTTCGCCTTTACCAGCTTCTTTGAAAACACCTTGTGTTCGGGCATTGTCTTGTGAAACTTGATGGCTTCGTTTAAGTCAACGTCCCTGCCCGTGGGCCACTGGGTAAGCACTTCTTCACGGATCTTGTTAAATTCCTGCTCGGGAATACGTTTATTCTGCAATTCCATCCTTTTTTAATTCCTCTTTCATTATTGTAAGCGCAGCCTCCGGATAATGCTCGGCAAGCATACCCATGGCGGCAATTATGTATTTTCTGTCCACAAGAATATCGGCTTTCTTAGGCTTGAGCGACATGGGCATTTTTTCATCGTAAAGCGCCGATGACGCTATATAGCCCGTTCGCCTCGTATGTATCAAAGAACCGCCTGTTACAACGATTTGTTTTATACCGGTAAGATTTTTGCCCGTCTGCACATACGACATGCCGAGCATTGAGTACGATTCCTCAAGCTGCCCTGCGTGTCTGGTGACGGCGGTTTTCACCGCACCCTTTGCGATCGCCTCGTCAAAGCGCTCAAGCTCCTCGCTGTCGGGAAGCATATCGGTATTTTTTGCAAGCATATCCGTAAGCTCGTTCACCCTGCTTTCCGATATGCCCGAAAGCGCCGCTATCTCCTTTGCACCGACGGCATCGACTATCCCCCGAATGCTGTAGCGCATACCTATGTCGCCCTCTACCGTGCGCTTTACATACGGCTCGGGCAGACCCTTTATGACGGTGTTGGCATCGTCGGGAAGCCCTGCGGAAACGGAATACACGTCGGTGGTCGCGCCGCCTACGTCAACGGCGATAAGCTCGCCTATTCCGCTTTGCCTGTCCGTACCGTCCGCAAGCAGCTTCATCGCATTCATCACCGCGGACGGCGTGGGCATCATAATGCCGGATATAAGCGACTCCGCCTCGGAAAGCCCCTTCGCCTTCACTATGCGGTCAAGGAATATGCTGCGTATCCTCGACTGTGCCGGTTCGATGTTGAGCACGCCGAATTTCGGCATAACGTTCTCACAGCGATAGACCTCCCTGCCCTCGAGTATGCGCTCGCATTCCCTTGCGGCGCTGCGGTTGCCGGCGATGATTATCGGAAAGTCCCCTCCGAGCTTTTTAAGCACGGCGGCGTTATGCAGTATGCAGTCCTTGTTTCCGCCGTCCGTTCCGCCCACAAGCAGGAATATGTCCGGATTCGCCGCGGCTATATCCTCCGCATCGTCCTCGGTAAGCTCGAACGAATAGGTGTTTATGACCTTTGCCCCTGCACCGAGGCTCGCACACTTTGCCGCCTCGGCGGTAAGCTCCGGCACGAGTCCGCTTGCGATCATGCGAAGTCCGCCCGCCGCACTCGATGCGGCATAGCGTTCGCCAAAGTCGAGCCTTCCGCACTTGACTTCCAGCAGCCTCAGGGCGTTGCTCAGTCCGTCGTTTATGTCCGTTTGAACCGTGGTATATGCAGCGGCGGTACCCAAAACCGAACAGCCGTCAACATCGACGGCGGTGACTTTGGTATATGTGCTTCCGAAATCTATCAGTAATACCGGCTTCATATATTACACGCCTTTTAATCGACTATATGCAGATCCTCTTTGAGCAGCCTTATGCCCTCCTCCGGCGAAGTTCCCGGGGGGAATGAACGGTCGAAGCCCATCGCCTTAAAGCGCTTTTCAACCTCATCAAACGGCTGCTTGCCGATAACGATGTTGCCGCCGACATAGAGCAAAATGCCCTTCAGACCCGCTTCATCGCACTTTTGCCTCATTCCTCTGCAGTCCAGCTCGCCCTGTCCGTAAAGCGATGAAATTACTATTGCATCTGCGTCGGACTCGATAGCTGCGGCAACGAACTCCTCCTGCGACACCATTACGCCGAGGTTTATAACCTCAAAGCCGGCATCCTCAAACGCATGGTAGAGTATCTGATTGCCCACTGCGTGAACATCTGCGCCAATAACGCCGATGACCAGTTTTTTCTTCTCCATCTTGCACCTCTCTTTTATTAATAACCAAGCTTCGCCATTGTAAGCTTTGTTATAGTTCAATAGTATATATTGTGCTATTTCTTTTGTCAATGCGTTTTTTGAATACTTTAACGCATAATTCCAAGCCGTTTCTTCGCCCTCACGTCGTCGAGCGCAGCCTGTATGTACATCATCGAGCCGTCGTCTATCACATATTTATACTGTATCAGCTCACGGCTCTTACAGCTTTCAAATATTTTTCCGCATACCTCGGGGGAAAACAGCGTCATGAACCCCATCGGCACGCATATTACGTCCTTGTTTTCCAAAAACCTTTCGAGCGCAGCCATGTCGGAGATGCTTCGTAGGGTCTTTCCCCGCACCGCAACATCGGGAGCGTATTCGGCAAAGCTTTTCATCATAACGTCAAGCATTTCGTCGCCCACCGCAAGCACGCCTGCGGTCTTGTTCTCGCCCGTTCTCGCTATGGCGGACACGGTCGCTCCGTCCGTCCTCATGGCTATACGCACGCTTCCGGCGGAGGTTTTTGTATCAAATGCCGTTTCCGCAAGATACACCACGAGGTCGGCGTCGCCGAAAAGTCCGCTTGAAGCCCCGTCGTACAAACACCTGAACACGTCCACGTCGCCGAACGAATAAAGCTGCTCGGACACGGCATACAGCATATCGCTGCAGGTACCGACGGCGGCGATATGTATATCCGAGCCTCTGCTCATTCTGTCCCTGAGCTTCAGCTCGAAAAATATAGATATTTCGTTTTGCGAAAACGACATATCCTCCAGCGCATCCAGCAGAGCGTCGATCGCCTGCATCGCCCGTGCCTTGCGGCTGTTATGCTCACGCCTGAACGAAACGAATGTACCTCTCCCCTGAGTCATCTCGATCATGCCGAGGTTTTCCAGCTCGTCATAGGCACGCTTTATCGTCCCCTGCGCCAAATCGAAGCGCTTTGCAAGCTCCCTGACCGTGGGAAGCTGCGTTCCCAAGGGCAGCCGTCCGCCGATTATCTCGCCCCTGATGGTATCGGCAAGCTGCCTGTATATCGGCACCTTCTTCGACTTATCGACGGAAAATTTCAAATACACCCCTTTCGCTCCTTTCTGTTTTATATCGAAATCAGCCTTCGAGCGAGCTTAGATAATTCGCCCTGCCGCATTCGTACAGGTTTGTTCCTTCGGCGTCAATGACCACTACCGCCGGAAAATCCTTTACTGTCAGCCTCCTTACCGCCTCCGCACCGAGATCCTCATAGGCGACGACCTCCGCCGACTGCACGCACCTTGAAAGCAGTGCGCCGGCTCCGCCGATGGCGGCAAAATACACGGCATGGTTTTCCTTCATCGCTTCTATGACCTCCCTGCTGCGCTTGCCCTTGCCTATCATGCCCCTCTGTCCGCTTGCAAGCATTTGGGGAGAATAGGCGTCCATGCGGTAGCTCGTGGTGGGACCTGCAGAGCCGATGGGCTGCCCGGGCTTTGCCGGCGTGGGGCCGACGTAATAGATGATGGAGTCCTTTACATCAAAGGGAAGCTCCTCGCCCTTTGCCAAAAGCTCCGTCAGCCGCTTATGTGCAGCATCCCTTGCGGTGTATATCACGCCCGATATAAGCACGCTGTCACCGCTTTTGAGGGAAAGCGCCTGCTCCTTTGTGAACGGTACGGTTATATGCTTTGCCATGGTATTGCCTCCTTTTTACAGCGTGGTGGATTTATGTCTTGTAACGTGGCAGTTTATGTTCACCGCCACGGGAAGCCCTGCGATATGCGTGGGCATGGTTTCAATATTTACCGCCAGCGCAGTGGTTCTTCCGCCAAGCCCCTGCGGTCCGATACCGAGCGCATTTATCCTTTCAAGAAGCTCATTTTCAAGCTCCGCATAGAACGGCTCCGGATTTCTTTCCCTTATGTCCCTCATCAGCGCACGCTTTGCAAGCAGCGCACATTTGTCAAACGTTCCGCCTATGCCTACGCCCACGACTATCGGCGGACACGGATTCGGTCCCGCCTCCTCCACTGCGGACACTACAAATTCCTTCACGCCCTCTATTCCGTCGGAGGGCTTGAGCATCTTTATCCTGCTCATGTTCTCGCTCCCGAAGCCCTTCGGTGCAACCGTTATCTCCAGCCTGTCGCCGGGAACGATGTCATAGTAGATCATCGCAGGGGTGTTGTCGCCGGTGTTGACTCTCCTCAGGGGATCGCCGACGACCGATTTTCTGAGGTAGCCGTCACGGTAGCCCTGTCTTACGCCTTCGTTCACGGCGTCGGCTATGCTGCCGTCAACGCATACCTCCTGCCCGATCGTCAAAAATACGCAGGCAACGCCCGTATCCTGACATATCGGCACGCATTCATTCTCGGCGATCTCATAGTTTTCGATTATCCTGTCAAGTATGTCCATGGCGCAGGGCCATTTTTCCCCGGCCCTGAAATTTCCGAGCGCAGCCTTCACATCCTCGGGCAGGCGGCAGTTCGCCTCGATGCAAAGACGTCTTACTTCCCGGGTTATCATTTCGGCACTTATCGTTTTCATATCCAAGCGTTTCCTTTCTTATATCAGTCGGAGCTTCACTCTATCTCCGTCGGCACGGAGTATATCCTGTCGATAACCGTTCCGTCCCTGTAAATAACGTTTGCAACAACTCTGCCGCCCTTTCGGATGCGTTCGGGCTTGCCCGATATGCGCTCGGCAAGAGCCTTGAGCTCGTGTATGTCGATAACCTTTACGCCCGCATCCTTCAGTCTGTCCGCAAGCTCGGGACGTCTCGGGTTGACCGCCGTTCCCTTCTGCGTAACGAGCACGTCCACGGTGCTTCCCGGCGTGGATATGCAGTTGACCCTGTCCGTGACTATCGGCAGGCGGGCCCTTGAAAGCGGAGCGATTATTATGGAAAGCTTTGCACCGGCCGCCGTGTCGCTGTGTCCTCCGGAGCCGCCCATTATGAAGCCGTTGGAGTCGGTATGCACGTTCACGTTAAAGTCGGTGTCTATCTCCGTTGCGCCGAGTATCACCACGTCAAGGCTGTCCACGACCGCACTCTTTGCCAGCGGCGATGCGTAGTGCAGGGCGGAGATCTCCTTGTGTCTCGGGTTGTTTTTGATGGACTCGACCGCCTTGAGGTCGAAACACTGCACGTCCATAAGCGACTCGAAGCAGCCGTCCTCGAGCATCTCGGTCAAAAAGCCCGTTATGCCGCCAAGACCGAAGCTGCCGTGTATTTTTTCCCTGACCATCGTTTCCCTGAGGAACTTTGCCGCCGCAAGCGATGCGCCGCCCGCTCCCGTCTGGAACGAGAAGCCGTCCTTCAAAAGTCCCGATGCCTTTATTACGTCCGCCGCACGCATGGCCATCTCTATACCTACGGGGTCTCTTGTTATCTTCGTCGTGCCGGAAACTATGCCGGCCGGATTGCCTATCGAATCCACCTTCACCACGCTGTCAACATATACCTCGGATATAGACCAGTCGATCAGCGGATACGGAACAAGCTCGTCGGTTATCACGACGACGTGCCCTGCGTTCATCGCATCGGGTATCGCATAGCCCAATGAGCCGCACGCGGATTTGCCGTACTTGCCGGAGCAGTTGCCCATCGCATCCGATGCCGGTGCGGCGATAAATGCAACGTCTATGGGGGTATTGCCGGAAACGATGTCGGAGGGTCTGCCGCCGTGCGTTCTGAACTGCACGGGATTGCTCATGCCGCCCTCGGATATGAATTTGCCTATTCCGGCGGACATATAGTTCGTCATCAGCGTTGTCACCACGCCGTTTTGAATATGCCCGCAAAGCGGTTTGTGTATATCGAAAAGCGAGCTTGCGTTTACCGTGAGATTTTTTATGCCAAGATCCGCTATCTCCTGCATGACCATGTTAAGCACATAGTCGCCGTTTCTGAGGTGGTGATGGAACGACACCGTCATTCCGTCCCTCAGTCCGCTTTTTATTATCGCCTCTTTTAATGATAAAGTGAGCTTATTTGTCATCTGCCGCCTCCAAATACGTTTCCGTCCGTCATTCCAAGCTGTATCGCCATGTCAAGCGTCTGCCTCGCGCGCTCGACTATGGGAGCGTCTATCATCTTGCCCCTGAGCGAAACGGCGCCCTTGCCCTGCGCCTTGCCCTCCTCTATCGCCTCGAAAACAAGCCTTGCGTATTCTATTTCCTCCACGGTGGGGCTGAACACCTCGTTTATGGTGCGGACGTGTCTCGGCGAGATCGCCGCCTTGCCCGAAAAGCCGAGGCTCTTTGCGTACATGGCGTCCGTGCGTATGCCCTCGTCGTCGTTGACGTCGGTAAACGGCGTGTCATATACGTCTATTCCGACCGCCCTTGCGGCGCTTATGAGCCTCGTGCGGGCGTAGTTTATTTCGTTGCTTTCCTTGGTTCGCCTGCACCTGAGATCCGCCGTCAGATCCTCTCCGCCCAAAAACAGCGCCGTCACACGCTTTGACGAACGGGCTATCTCAAAGGCGTTTTCAACGCCCATCGCCGTCTCGATAAGCGGAAGAAGCTTTGTGCTTCCAACCTCCATGCCGTGCTTTTTTTCAAGCTCCGTTATGTATTCGTCTATCGTCACAACGTATTCGGCACAGCTCGTCTTTACGGGCATTATCAAGTCGGGGCGTGCCGGTATTATCGCATCAAGATCATGCCTCCAGCAGTCCGTTTCAAGTCCGTTTATACGCACGGCTGTCTCGCAGCCGACAAAGCCCATGTTCAGCATTGCGCTCCTCACGAGCATACGGGCAGCATCCTTCTGGTCGGGCGCAACGGCGTCCTCCAAGTCCAAAATAATGCAATCGGCGCCCAGCGAATCGCCGTTTATTATCATATTCGGCGTATTTCCCGGCAAAAACAGCATCGACCTTCTCATACCATATCTCCTTTTGTTTGCAAAATATAATGTACAAACCTTTTCGCCTACATTATATACCCTCGATGTGCTTGTTTCAACTTATAAAGCTTTTCAAATGCTAAAAAATGTTATATAATATTTTCATCACAAAGAGGAGGTTTCTTAGCGTGTCATTTTCAGGAAGGATGCAGAACAGCCATTATTACACGGTGTTTTTCGCACCGAGAGGGCGAAACAGGATATATGACCTCGGTATGCAGATCGCCCAGATGTACCTCAGCCCCTACGATCTGCTCATCGGCATAATCGGTGAGGCGGGCTCCGGCAAAAGCATGCTGATAAAGGGTATGTTCCCCGGATTGGAGCTTACAAACGATGACAACGGCGTAAACGTGCGTCCTCTTCCCATACTGGATCTTTTGGATCAGGACGAGGAGGAGGGCTTTTTCACCGCACATACCTACCACATCGACATAAGGTTCGAGGCGGCGTTTACCCAGATACATGAGCTTGCCGACGCCATTTTGCTTGCCGTGCAAAGGGGCAAGAGGGTGATCGTCGAGCATTTTGACATGATATACCCTTTCCTGAAGGTCAACGCAAATCTGCTGATAGGCATGGGCGAGGAAATAATCATCACCAGACCCAACGTTTTCGGTCCTCAGCCGCAGGAGATTCACGAAATTGTTTCAAAGTCGGTCGTATATCGAAGAATGGCGCACACCGCCGAGGACCTCTGCGAATTTTTCATGAGCGAGGAGGATTGCAACCGCTGCCGTCACGGCGACGTAAAGCACGGCTTCGTGCTTGCGTTCGACAAGGAAATGCCCACGTTCGACCTCGACGAGCTTGAAGAAAAGGTCAAGGCAGCCATCGAAGCCGATCTCCCCATATCGTTCATCGACGACGAGCATATACTGATAGGCTCCGACCTGCACCCCTGCACGGGTCCCCGAACCCACGTCCCGAGCACGGGCTGCGTGGAGGGCTTCCGCCTCATAAAGCGGTTCTTCTACGACCCCATAAACAACCGCTATCTGCTTGCCGGCAGAGTGGGCAAGGTAACCCACAACGAGTCAAACGCCGAGCTTAACGACATATCGCTCGAATAAGCCGCATAATTTGACGTAACATCGTGCCCGTGTCGTAAGATGCGGGCTTTTTTTGCATAATCCGCTTTTCGCCGCATAAGCTTTTGAAAAAAGGCGGAGGTCTTTATGAAGCGTTTACTTTACAAAATTCTTTCCTCGGCTGTCGTCCTTTCCGTGTCCGTACTGCTTGGCTGCGGCACGTCTGAAAGCATCCCCTCTCTCCCTGCCGAAACCCCGACCTGCCGGCCCACGCCCCCTGCAAAGGGGCTTTGCATCGTTATAGATGCCGGTCACGGAAACCCCGACGGCGGTGCGGAAGGCGTGACCGGTGCAGTGGAGGCGGGATTGAATCTCAGCGTGGCGAATATGCTGAAAGACGAGCTTACGGCAATGGGACACAGCGTCACCATGACAAGAAGCGACGAAAATGCGCTTGCCGATACCAAGAGGGCGGATATGTCGGCACGCAGGGATATTATGAATGCCCCGGGCGTGGATATGGTGATAAGCGTTCACATGAATAAATTCACCGACTCCTCCGTCTGCGGTCCGATGGTGTTTTACATGGAGGGCTCTGCCGAAGGGGAACGGCTTGCAAAAACGATCATTGACAGCCTTTGCGAAGCGCTTGGGCGTCCGAAACGCCTTGCCAACCCGGGCGATTATTTTGTTATCCGTGAAAGCATACCCGTTGCGGTGATTGTCGAGTGCGGCTTTCTTTCCAATCCAAATGATGAAAAGCTGCTTACTACCGAGGCACATCAGCGGCTTTTGGCAAAGGCGATAAGCGCCGGCATAGCCGATTACATAAATCAAAAAAGCGAAAAATAGTTTTTTGTTTTTAAGTATAATTCTCGTCCGAGGGGGGCATACTTACCGTGAACAAGTAAGTTCCTCCTTCCTCCTCGGTGGGGCGGCAAATGTGCCGTCCTGCCTTTTTATACGGCAAAAAGGGACGCAAGCGTCCCCCTTTGCAAGTCAAAAGCTCTTGACTCGGAATCATGGTGAAAACCACGTATACCGAAGTTCGCCCTCCTTCAAGGGCTTCAGCCGATGGCTGCGATCATCCGGTTATTACCAGAGGTTATCGCCAAACCAGCTGCCTTCCATCTCGATGAACTCTTCACTGCAAACGTTGTTTGCAACATCAAGACGAATTACTTCCATTTCGGGTGCTACGTACATTTTCAAAGTCCTCCTTCCCATGATTTGTGGTTGGATTGTACATCAAAAATACAGCTTCGTCAAGTAAAACCGGCTGTCCCAACCGGCATCGCACCCCTTAATTCGCCTTTTTTCAAGGGTTTGAACGCAAAATTTCACACCATTTCCATTTTTCGCTGTAAAAACCGTATTTATGTGTTATAATATAGTGAGTGTCGATACGGTGTTCGGCATACGCAAAACTAACTCTACTACGGAGGCAATTATGCATTTTTATATCAACACGTCCGAGCTTAACGCCGGCATAGGCGCCGTTGCGAGGGCTCTTGCACAAAAAAGCGTCATCCCCATACTCGAGGGTATCTACATCCGTGCCGAGGACGGCTTTGTGACGCTTATATGCACCGACCTTTCGCTGCGCATCGAAACCAAGATACCCGCCACCATAACCGCCGAGGGTGCGGTGGTCATGCCCGGCAGACTTTTTTCGGAAATAGTTCGCAGGCTTCCCGGCGAGGAGACCGAGTTCACCGCCGAAAACCTGAGCGTTCAGGTGAAAAGCGGCAGAAGCAAAACGACCCTTCAGGCTAACTCCGCCGCCGACTATCCCATGGCCGCAATGCTCGGCGATGCCGAAAAAATCAGCATCAGGGGTGATCTTTTCAAGGATATGATACGGCAGACGGCATTTGCGGTATCCACCGAGGAGAACAAGCCCTCAATAAACGGCGTACTTCTCAAAACGGAGCCCGACAACGTGCTCAAGCTCGTTTCCATCGACGGCTTCCGCCTCGCCATAAGGCGTGAGCTTACCCAAAGCCCCTGCACCCCGCTCGAGCTGGTGATACCCGGAAAGGCTTTGAGCGAGATTGGCCGCATAATCGAGGATGATGACAGCGTCGTGGAGCTTGCGCTGACAAAGACGCACATAACGCTTGACCTTGGGCATACAAAGGTGCTTTCGAGGCTCCTGGACGTCAAGTTCATAGATTATCAAAGCATAATGACCACCGCCTGCAAGACGAGGGTGCGAATAAACCGCAGCGAGATGCTTGACATTGTGGAAAGGGCGTCACTCATCGCCCGCGAGGGTCGTGCCAACGTGATAAAGCTCAACTTTGAGGACGACACCCTGACCGTAACGGCAAAGAGCGAGATCGGCAGCATAAACGAGCAGCAGACCGTTGAGATCATAGGCGACGGGCTTTCGATCGCATTCAACGCACGCTATATTCTCGACATTCTGAAAAACATCGACGATGACGAATTCTTTGTTGACATGACCAACAATGTGAGCCAGTGCATATTCAAGCCCATCGAGGGCGAAAAATACTACTTTGTCGTCGTCCCCATGAGGACGTTCGACTGATACCCCCCCTGCTGTATAAGGCGGCTGCGGCTTTTGACCACGGCCGTTTTTTTCTTGCCGGTGCGCCCCAAAATCCCTGTCGGCATTGCTTTTTCGCGACGTATCATATATAATGTATATAAATCATCTATCCAAGAGGTAAGCGCCTATGACAGACAACAAGGTGCTGGTTTGCGACGATCAGCATATAATCCACGAAACCCTCGGGGTGTATCTGAGAAACGAGGGCTTTTCGACGGTGTCCGCAATGGACGGCAATCAGGCGCTCGAGGTGTTCAGGCGTGAAAACCCCTGCATGGTGATACTTGACCTGATGATGCCCAGAATAAGCGGCACCGAGGTATGCAAGCAGATAAAACAGCTTGCCTCCGTCCCGATAATAATGCTCACGGCAAAGGGCGAGGAGATAGACCGCATCTTGGGCCTGGAGCTTGGGGCGGACGACTATATAGTAAAGCCGTTCAGCGCAAGGGAGGTCGTGGCACGGGTAAAGGCGGTGCTTCGCCGCTACACCCGAAAGCGTTCCGAGGCGGAGCAGGTGCTCAGCATCGCAGGGTTGGAAATAAACCTTTGCCGCTATGAAATAAAGGTGAACGGAACGCCGATACGCTTTACTCCGAAGGAGGTGGAGGTGCTTGAGCTGCTGGCATCAGAGCCCGGGCGTGTATTTGGGCGGAACGAAATACTCGAAAGGGTATGGGGCGGCGACTATGCCGGAGACCCCCGTGCGGTGGATACACAGATAAAGCGCATACGGCACAAGCTGCCCGAAAGCGGTCTGCTGTTCTCCATTAACTCCATATACGGAATAGGCTATAAGTTTGAGTTTTAGTTTATGAAATACAGCTTTTTCACAAAGATATTTTCGCTCATAATCATCGGCACGCTGCTCAGCTCGGTGATACTGATCGTCACCTTTAACCGCACCAACAGACGTGCGCTCATCGGACAAAACCATGCGGAAATGGTGTACTGCGCCACATTTTTGGCGGATATAGTCGAGCTGCACTTTTCCGAAAGGCTGGAGCCGGAGGTTTTCGACGTACTGCTGGTAGAGGCGAGCCAACATTTCATGGACTACTATATATACGCTTTCGATTCCGAAGGCACGCTGGTTTGGGACATGAAAACGCCGGAGTCCGATGTATGGATACAAGCGGTCGCCCCCGAGCTGGATACGGCATTGGACGCCAAATTCGTGGCCTCCATTCCGTATGAGGGCGAACCGGATGCGGCAATAATCGCCACCCCCACAAGAAGCGACACCGGAGAGGTAAACGGCGCCGTGTTTTTGGTTTGTCCCATAAACCGCATCTCGGGGCTTGCCAGGAAGGCAACCCTTGCCCTGCTCTTCTCCCTGGCGATCTCCTGTTTGATACTTGTGGTACCGGCCTATCTTGCATCAAGGGCGCTTTCAAGGCCCATCAAGCAGATGACCGAATCGGCAAAGGCGATAGCAAGGGGCGATTTTTCTGTCAAAGTGCCAAAAACGGGCGACTGCGAGCTTTCACAGCTCGGCGAATCGCTGAGCTA
The DNA here is from genome assembly GCA_016296415.1 of Clostridia bacterium. Classification (GTDB taxonomy): domain Bacteria; phylum Bacillota; class Clostridia; order Christensenellales; family CAG-138; genus JAEDJH01. Next base: position 23,939 of record JAEDJH010000008.1, read on the forward strand.
TATGGCAGGTGAGCTTTCCGCCACCATATCCGACCTGACCGTGGAAAAAAACCGCCTTGATACTATAATGAACGGCTTGAACGAAGGCATCATCGCCTCCAACGCCGCAGGACAGGTAACACACTGCAACAATGCCGCACAGAGGCTGCTTTCGGAAGGCAACGATATGACCGACTTCAAGGAAACGGCGGCGTTCGGGGAGCTGCATACGCTCATGGAGCAGGCATTCAACGATAAAAGGACGCTGTCCTCCGCTTTCTCCGCAGAGGAGGGCATACTGCACTTTACGGTTTCGCCGCTTTATGAGCATTCGGGCAGCACGGCGGGCGTTGTTGCGCTGATAAAGGATATAACCGAGTCCGAACAGCTTGAAGCGACACGAAGGGAATACGTGGCAAATGTCAGTCACGAGCTTCGCACGCCCATTGCGGCGATAAGAAGCCTTGCCGATGCGCTGAACGACGGGCTTATCAAGGACGATACCGACAAGCAGCGCTATTACGGCTACATACTCAAGGAGTCGCTGCGCCTTTCGAGACTCATAGACGATTTATTGGATCTGTCAAGGCTTCAGGCGGACAATATGCGCCGCTCGGACAATGAAACCGCTGCGTTCAAAACGGCGCTGCTTTCGGAAATTGCTTCGGAGGCGATCGCCGTAACGCTCGATGCTCACACAAGCAGCCGAAGGATACTGACCGACTTTGACCCCATATCGCTCAAAACCGATCCCGACAGGATGGAGCAGCTTTTCCTCATACTGCTCGACAACGCCTTCAGGCATTCCTCCGACGGCGACATAGAGTTTAAGATAAAGGCGCAGGGAAATAAGGCCGTAATATCCGTATCGAACGAAGGGCGCATTGCGTGCAAGGACCTTCCGCACCTGTTCGAACGGTTCTACAAAACGGACAAATCCCACAGCGGAAACGGCACAGGGCTCGGGCTTGCGATAGCGGCGGAGATAGTCGAGCTGCTTTCGGGCGAAATTTTCGCAGAAAGTTCACACGGGCACGTAAGATTCACCGCCGAGTTTGATATAATTAACTGATACATGCGAGGTGACAATATGCCAATAATCGGCTTGACGGGCGGTATAGCGTCCGGAAAAACACTGGTCGGCAATATACTTGAGGGGCTGGGTGCGGTCTGTGTGGATGCGGACGTGATTTCTCACGAGGTGATGCAGCTCGGCACGCCCTGCTACAATGCGCTCAGGGCGCAGTTTGACGACCCCTTTACCGACGAAAACGGACAGCTTGACAGGCGTTATATGCGCAATATGTTTTTCGGCGGCGGCTACTCCGTGGAAAAGCTCAACGCCATAGTTCACCCATTCGTTATATACCGTATACACGAGCTTACCGTCGCTGCGCTTGCCGATGACAGACAAAAGCCGGTCGTCTGGTCGGTGCCGCTTTTGGTTGAAAGCGGGCTTTACATCTACTGCGACGAGGTGCTTGCGGTCGAAGCCTCCGTCGAAAAACGCATAGAGCGCATTATGCGGCGGGATTCATCGACCCGTGAGCAGGCCGTGGCGATGATCGGCGCACAGGTTTCCGACAAAAGACGCAGGGAGACCGCCACAAGGATAATATCAAACGACGGCAGTATTCACGATACGCAGCTTGCCGTCGAAAGAATTTGGAGCGAATTACTTGAAAAATACAGCAAAAAGCATTGACCGATATAAAATAAGGGGCGTTTTATGCGCAGTTCTTGCTTTGACTGCGCTGTTTTCCCTTTGCTCCTGCACAAAGCCGTCCGAGGGCGATGCGGGCGCAACCAATCTTCCGGTTTTACTGCCCACCGCCGAACCTTCACCCACGCCGATATACGGCGGAAAGCTTTTTATGAGCATACCCGTGAACGCCGACATATCCGACCCCCTATCGGTGAATACGGAGGAAATGCTGCATTTTTTCAGCCTCATCACCGAAAGCCTCGTCGCTCTCGACGAAACCTCCATGCTCACGCCGGAGCTTGCCGAAAACTGGAGCTGTGACGAAACGGGCCGTGTATGGACATTCAGCATACGAAGCGGCGTCAAATGGCACGAAACCGGTCGTGAGCTCTCCGCAGACGACATAGTTTACACGATAGAAAAAATCGCCTCGGCGGAAGAATGCTACTATAAGGACTGCATCGAAAGCATTGAGGCATATTCCGCACCCGATGACCGCACGCTGGTGCTGACGATGAAAAAGGCGGGGCTTGGACCTCTGTTTTTGCTGACCTTTCCGATAGTGTGCAGGGAGTCGGGCGAAAGCCGCTTTGCGATCGGAACGGGCGCATACCGCGTTATCGCCGCCGGCTCCGACTCGGTAATGCTTCGCTCGAACGAGCATTGGTGGCGGCAGACTCCCTTCATACAGTCCATAGAGTGCCTTTACAGGGAAAGCAACGAGGTGGCGCTCGCCTCCTATTCCGCAGGGCAGCTAAACTTCGTTTCCACCTCCACACTGCATTCGGGACGCTTCCGTGCGGAAAAGGAAACCACCGTAACCGATATAATGACCCAAAATGCCGAGGTCATGCTCTTTTCGTCAAAATCCTCCCTGATGCGGGATGCCGCTATGCGAAAGGCTATCGCCTACTCGCTGAACCGGTCAAAGGTCATATCGAACATATATATGAACAAGGCAAGAAGCTCCGACGTGCCGATCGCGCCGGATTCATGGCTCTATGACGGCAAGTTCAAGATATACGACTATGACCGGGAGCGTGCGCTCGCCATGTACGACGAGCTTGGCTGGAAGGATATTGACGGCGACGGGATATTGGAGGACAAAACGAATATAAACCGTGAGATGAAGCTTTCCATTCTCGTCAGCTACACCACCGAGGCCCCCACAAGGAACGACGCCGCCGAGCAGTTCGCCGCTCAGCTCAATGCCATAGGCATAAACACCGAAATGATCCGTGCGGAGCACAGAATAAACTCCGACGACAGCGAGTATATGCGCCTGCTCGGCGAGGGCAGCTACGACATAGCCTTCTCGGGCTTTTGCTTCGGGCAGAACTGCGACTTTACCGAGTATTTTGCGGCGGACGGAAAAAACAACTACGGCGGCTTTGCCTCCGCACGGCTTGCTGCGCTCGCCGATGAAATAGGAGCTCAAACCGACGTCGCTTTAATGCGTGAAGCCGCCCAGAGCTTTATGGCGCAGTTTTTGGAGGAGCTTCCGTTCATGGTGCTTTACTTCAGGCTCGACAGCGTCGTGCATACGTCGAAGCTCGCCGACGTCGGCACGCTGAGGGAGCCGGACATATTCCGAAACATACAGCGCTGGTATATGGTGGAGCCGTAACTTTTTTTGAAAAAGCCTGTAATGTTTTGCTCCTTTGTGCGTCTTATATGCAGGAGGTGATGGCATGACGGATATAGAGCGCCTGTATCGGGATTACTTTCATACGGTATATCTGTATGTTTTGGGGGTGACCTCGGACAAGCATCTGGCGGAGGACATTACAGCCGAAACGTTTTTGAAGGCTATGGACGCCATAGACGGCTTCAACGGCAAATGCGACATACGGGTATGGCTGTGTCAAATCGCCAAAAACACCTATTTTTCATATCTGAGGAAAAACCGCCGAACCGCACTTAACGATATGCCGGAGCTTACGCCCGACCCGTTCCTGGTGGAAAATGCTTTGGCCGACTCCGACGAGGCGCAGCGTATTCACGAAATACTGCATACCCTGAATGAGCCCTACAAGGAGGTTTTCACGCTCAGGGTGTTCTGCGAGCTCAGCTTCGGACAAATAGGGAAGCTTTTCGGCAAGACGGACAACTGGGCCTGCGTAACCTATCACCGTGCCAAGACCGCAATAAAGGAAAGGATGGAAAAACAAAATGAAACTGCACTGTAACGTGATAAAGGATCTTCTGCCGCTGTATGCGGAGGATATGCTCAGCTGCGAATCAAAGACGCTCGTTTCGGAGCATTTGTCCGAATGCGCCGACTGCAAAAGGCACAGCGAGGAGCTTTCCCGTGAGCTTACGCCTGCGTGCGATAACGACTCCGCTTCGATAAAAAAGGTGCGCTCAAGGCTAAGAAAGCATCGGCTGTACACCGTACTTATCGCCGTGCTTGCGATGCTGACCGCCGTTTCCGTGCTGTTCGGAAGGCTCAGCAGAAGGAACTACAAGACCTTTGACGAGAGCAAGCCCGTGCTTACCGTAAGCGGCGATATGCTGTTCGTGACCTTTGACGGCACGGTAACGGGCTATGACATGGAAATATACAATGAGCCGGGACGATTTGAAAGCGAAATATACACCGTCGTGCGCATATCCGCATGGAGCAGCGCATGGAACGAAAGGGTGCTTAAACAACCGTCGCCGTGCGTGCTTATAGACCTTAGCAAAACGCCCGTGGACGCCGTCTGCTACTCTCCGTCCGACGGTTCGAAGGACGTGCTTCTCTACGGTCAATATTCACCGGCGGGAATCACTCTGCCACGCCTTTCGCCCGCATATTATCTGATACTCTCGGCGATGCTCGGCGCAGTCCTGTTTGCGCTCGCATTTGTTTTCAGGAAGAAGGAAAAGCTTGCAAAAGCGCTGATAATCTGCGCTCTGCTCCCCATTGCCTACATAGCCGCACACCTTCTTATAAACGGTCCGGCTACCGTAACGTACAGCATAATGAGGGATCTTTTCGTAACACTGCTTACGATGCTTCCCCTGTATGCGCTGATGGTAATGCTGTAT
>JAEDJH010000009.1 GCA_016296415.1 Clostridia bacterium
ACCTCGCACCGAAGGACGGTGTCCGCCTCAAAACCGATAGAAGCTCCCATTGAGCCGCAGGCATATGGGGAGGTGCAGGCGGTCGTTTGCCCGGGCGAAAGCTTTGAGGTGGCGCTTGCCGTTGGCATTGCGCAAAGCAAAGCTGCGGCAATATGCGATGCGAAGGAGCTTTTGAAGGATATACGGCGTGAACAGGAGATGTCAAAGGTGCATGCCGAGAGCATATATGCCCTAAACGGCATACGGAGGGAAAACCTGCGGCTGTATGAGGCCGTTGCCGCAAGGCTGCTTTTGAGGCTCCCCGAGAGCAATACCGCCGCATTGCCGACCGCTGCCGGCATGGAGGCTTTGTGGAGGTACGGAATTTCGGGGGATTTCCCGCTTGTTGCGGTGAAAATGTCACGGGCTTCGCAGATGGGTACGGTCAGGCTTATAATAGATGCCGTGAAGTATATCAGGTTCAAGGGCTTTAAGGCGGATATAGCGGTAATAGGCGCCTTCGGAGGGGATTATCGGGACGAGCTGCTTGATAAGATGGCAGCGGAGGTAAATGTTACCGAATCGAACATCCATATAATTCCGCTTCGCACGATAAGCGACGAAGAACTAAATCAGTACAGGAACGCTGCGTCGCTTTTTATAGATATGGACAAGGGGATCCGCTGGCTTTTCGGCAGAAAGGCGCAGGACGGCGAGAGGAAAAGACCGAGTGCTTCCGGAAAAAAATACAGCGATATTTCCATTCCCAAGCCCGTGCTGAAGCTGTTTAACGGCATCGGCGGCTTTGACACAGAGAGAGCGGAGTATGTTATTTTATTGAGCAAAGGACAGCATACACCGCTTCCCTGGTCGAACATAATTGCAAATGACAGCTTCGGAACTCTGGTGACGGAAACAGGAGGAGGTTATACATGGTGCGGAAACTGTCGGGAGAACAAACTGACACCGTGGTATAACGAGCCCGTATCCGACAGACGTGGGGAGTTTGTATTTATAACCGACGTCGAAAGCGGCAACAAATGGACGCTAATGCCCGGCAAGTATCAGGGCGAGGGTGATGTTACGGTAAGGCACGGCTACGGCTATACCTCTTTTGAGTCGGGGAACAACGGGCTTGTGCAGAGCGTGTGCATATTTACCGATTTGGAAAAACCCGTCAAGTATTCGCTGATACGAATTTACAATCCGCTAAGATGCAGACGCAGGCTTTCGGTTTCCTACTTTGCGGATATTGTACTTGGGCAGAATAAAGGCAGGAGCAGCGTCTGCTCATATATAAAGGACGGAATACCCTTTTCGTACAGTCTGAGGAGAAACGATGATGGAAAGCGTGCATATATCGCCGTATCCGGTGCGGAATTTAGGGCATCGGTGGATCGTGAGGCGGTGATGCTGCTTGACAGCTTTGAAGCGGGTGAAGCAAAAATGTCGGGATTTGCTGCGGCAGAGTGCGAGCTCGAGCTTTCGGCGGGCGAAACCAAATGTATTGTTTTGCTGATGGGCTGTGAAACGGAGGAAAATGCAAAACGCACCCTCTCATGCACAACGCCGGAGAGCGCAGCAGACGAGCTGGAAGCCGTGAAGAGAGGATGGGGTCAACGTCTTGACAGGATAAAGGTCAGGACCGTCGATGCTGCCTTTGATACTGTAATGAACGGCAGGCTTTTATACCAGACCATCGCATCGAGGCTTACGGCGAGGACGGGTTATTATCAATGCGGCGGTGCAATAGGCTTCAGGGATCAGCTTCAGGACGTAATGGCGCTTATTCAGACGGAGCCGGAAACGGCAAGAGAGTACATTATTTCAGCGGCGGAGCATCAGTATCCCGAGGGGGACGTGATGCACTGGTGGCATAACGGCATTGGCGGCGTGAGGACACGCTTCAGCGATGACAGGCTGTTTCTGCCGCTTGCGGTCGCAAAGTATATCGAGGTTACGGGAGACGAGGGCATACTTGATATTGAGGCAAGCTTCCTTGATGGCAAAGCTTTGGCGCACGGCGAGGATTCGTCATATATGCCGATAGTACCATCGCATGAAAAGGGGAGCATATTTGAGCATTGCATGAGGGCGATCAAGGTTTCGATGAAAACGGGTCGGCACGGTATTCCCTTGATAGGCGGCGGCGACTGGAACGACGGCATGGACAAATTGGGAAGGCTCAACGGGGAGAGCATTTGGCTCGGCTGGCTGCTGCTGATAGTGATAAAACTGATGCTCCCGTACACTTCGGTGCGTGATGAAAAAGCTGCAGGTGAGCTGGAAGACTTTGCGGTAAATCTTAAAATCTCGCTTGAGGAGCACGGCTGGGATAAAAATTGGTATAAACGTGTAATATTCGACGGCGGCACTCTCGGTTCGTTCGGGCAAGCCGAATGCACGATTGATGCAATTTCACAGATTTTTGCCGTGTTTGCAGGGGCGAAAAGGGGCGACGAAGCGATGCGCCGTGCGGTGGAAATGCTCTGCGATGAGGAAAACGGGCTGATGAAGCTGCTTTCACCGCCGTTTGATAAAATGACAACCGAGGTCGGCTATATACAGGAATATTTGCCGGGCGTCAGGGAGAACGGCGGACAGTATTCCCATGCAACGGCGTGGGCGGTCATAGCGGAAGCTCTGCTCAAAAATCCCGTTGAGGCACGGAGACTTTTTGCGTGTGTGAATCCTATAGAGCATACCCTGACGGAGTTTGACGCCGCAAGGTATAAGGCGGAGCCCTATGCGGTCGCAGGTGACATATACTCCGTGGGACATAACGCATCGAGGGCGGGATGGAGCTGGTACACGGGTGCGGCCGGATGGCTCTATACAGCAGGGCTGGAGTACATTCTGGGAGTCAGAAAAAAAGGAAACGTGCTCTCGATAACTCCTTGTGCGGTTTGGGACAGGTTTGAGCTTGAGTATCGCTATCAAAGCAGCCTGTATAAAATTACGGTCGTAAACGGTAAGAAGGATAGGATAACCGTTGACGGAAAGAATGTGGACAGGCTCATTTTGAAGGATGACGGTAAAACGCATAATGTGATGTATCATACCGTTTGGTAACTGAGCAATAGGAAAGCAACCACCGATAAAGTCGGTGGTTGCGGTGCTTTAACAGCTAAGTTTATTCTGCGTCAACGATTTTTGCATCGGCGGCGTTTTTACGAACGCTCTCAATACCGTTCATGCAGGAGTTTTTTGCCTTGTAGCCCTCGGATACGGCGATCGTTTTGCCGTTTCTTGCGGTGAGGCGGAAGCGGTATTCGCCGGCTTTGTCCGTATATACTTCAAACTTTGGATTGAGAAGCTTTGCAAAGCCCTCTTCGGTCTGATCCTCTACGTTTGCGATAGGGGCATTTTTGATTACGCTGGCAATGCCCTTTTTGCAGGATGCCGGAGAAGTATAAACTTCACTGGTCGCAATCACTTCGCCGTTATTCGCAACGAGATCGAACTTTACGCCGGTGGCGGTCGTCTTTTTAATAAATTTACCCATGGGTTTTCCTCCTTAAATTCGTTAATAGTATAATATAACCGCAAAAAAGCTATGTCAATCGTTTTATTTAATTTGAGGCTCAACTCGGAGCATAAATCGGAGAGCGGAGCCGCTTAAAGTGCAAAATACAGTTTATATATCAAAAATCCTCTTTGCTTGACCTTTTATTATAAAGGCAATATAATAGATATATAAAATTATAAGGAGAATCTCAATGAAACTGAACGATATTCTGTCAAAGACCACAATATCAAAGATAAGCAAGCAGACGGGTGCAACCTCAACACAGGTTGAAAGCGTACTCAAAACCGGCATCCCTGCGCTGGTGGAGTCGATGTCGAACAATGCGTCAAACAAGAGCGGCGCAGAGTCCTTGATGAATGCCCTTAACAAGCACTCAAAATCCGGCGTCGATAAGGAACTGAACAATTCCGATGCTACCGACGGCGCAAAGATACTCAAGCACATACTCGGAGACAACGGAAAAAAGGTTGTCGGCTCATTGGCAAAGTCGAGCGGAACAAGCTCCAAAAAGGCCACCTCCATACTTTCCATGGCGGCTCCGCTGCTCCTTAACATACTCGGCAATCAGGCAAGCTCGAACAATACGCAGGCAAGCGGTCTGTCCTCGATGCTCGGCTCGCTTTTGGGCGGCGGCTCGCAGTCAAACTCTTCGGGCTCGGGCAATCTGCTGACCTCGCTGCTCGGCTCGGCATTGTCGGCCGGCAACTCGAACGATGATTCCGATAACGGCAATTCATTCCTTTCCGGCGGAGCGGGTTTGCTTTCTTCTCTGCTCGGCGGCTCAAATGATGACGATGCTGACGACGATGACGATGATGACAGCGACGGCGGCCTCGGAAGCGCCCTGTTCGGACTTTTGACCGGCAAATAATTTGGGAGAAAATATGAAAAAGAGAGCATTTATTATCGTTCTTGACAGCGTTGGAATCGGTGCGCTTCCGGATGCTGCGGATTTTGGTGACGCAGGTGCGGATACGCTCGGAAACATATTGAGGGAGCGAGGAGTCTTGAACATTCCCAATATGTACAAGATGGGTCTTGGAAACATCGACAGCGCAAAGCTTCCTCCGGTTGAATCGCCCTCTGCCGCTTACGGAAGAGCCATGGAAATAACCAAGGCAAAGGACACCACCTGCGGACATTGGGAAATGGCGGGGCTTTTGATGGATAACCCGTTTCGGGTATTCCCGGGCGGCTTCCCGAGGGAGGTCATGGACGAATTTGAAAAGCGCATCGGAAGAAAGACGCTTGCAAATTATCCGGCCTCCGGCACGGCTATAATACAGGAGCTTGGTGACGAGCATGTAAAAACCGGCTTCCCGATAGTGTATACCTCAGCCGACAGCGTATTTCAAATCGCCGCCCATGAGGATGTTATACCGCTTGACGAGCTGTACCGCATGTGCGAAATTGCGAGAGAGCTGCTTTACGGCGACTATTTTGTGGGCAGGGTTATCGCAAGACCGTTTAAGGGTGAAAGCGGGAATTATTACAGAACCGAAAACAGAAAGGACTATGCCGTTGAGCCGACGAAGGAAACCATACTCGACGGACTTTTCGAGGGCGGATACACCACTGTTGCGGTTGGCAAGATTGAGGACATATTTGCGCACAGGGGCATAAGCATCGTCGATCATACAAAGAACAATGTTTCGGGCATCGATGCAACGGTCAGGATCGCCAAGGAAGGCACGGGTGACTTCGTATTTGTAAACCTTGTGGACTTTGATATGCTCTATGGACACAGAAACGATGTGGAGGGATATGCAAAGGCGCTCGAATACTTTGACAGCCGCCTTCCCGAGATAACCGATTCGATGCATGATGGCGATTTGCTGATAATTACCGCCGACCACGGCTGTGACCCCACGCATCCCGGCACCGACCATACAAGAGAGTATATTCCGATTCTCGTTACCGGCAAGGGACTCGACATCAAATGCGGCAATATCGGCACACGTGAAAGCTTTGCGGATATAGGTGCAACGGTGTTTGAGTATATCACCGGCAGGCAGTGGACGACGGGAGCTTCGTTCCTCGGGCAAATTCTATAAGACCTAAAATCATACATAAAACGCTTTCCGAAGAATATAATTTCAATAAATATTCCGGGAGGCGTTTTTTATATGAAAAAAGCTGTCGCACTGATAATTATAGCCGCCTTGTGTTTTTTGCTGACGCCGTGCACATTTGCCGAAATCGCAGAGGAATATCAAAAGGAGCTTAAAGCTGCCTTCCTTGCGGAGAGCAGCTCCATGGCTGCCGTTTTGGAATGGAATCCGGATGAAAAGCTCAATGTTGCGGGGCTGTCGAGACTGCCGTCGCTTCTTGCGGTATGCAGGGCATTTTCCGAAGGAAAGCTTTCGCTTGAGCAAAGCGTAACGGTCAGCCGTGCCGCATCGGAAGTATCGGGACCTACCGCATTCGTGCAGGCGAATGAAAGAATAAGCGCAGAAAGTCTGCTTAAAAGCGCCGTTATGATCTCGGCGGGCGATGCACTGTACGCTTTGGGCGAGGCTGCGTTCGGGTCTGAGGAGGCTTTTTTGGCGGCGGTAAATTCGGAACTCAAGACACTCGGTATAGATGCGGAATACACCTCATGCGTAGGCGAAAATGCACAGCTCAGCGCAAGGGATCTGTTTTTGACGGCAAGGGAGCTTGTGAAAAATGAATATTTCCGCAAATTCTCAAACCTTTATATGGATGAAATATCGCACGAGAACGCCTCCTCGACGGAGCTTGTCAATCCGAACAAGCTTGTAAAAAACTATGCGGGCTGCTTTGGGACCGCAACCGGTTCGTCATCGGATGCCGGCTATTGCGGCGTGTTTACGGTGGAAAAAAACGGAATGAAGCTTATTTTGGTGACGGTTGGCTCGGAAAATTCGTCAAAACGCTTTGAAACGGCAACAAAGCTGCTGGATGCGGCATTTGCCGGCTATTCCTCAGTAAGGCTGATCGGTGAGGGAGAGATAGTGGCGGAGGACATAAAAGTTGCAAATTCCGCCGGAAAAAAACTTTCGGGGGCGGCGGCACGGGAGCTGTCCGTGCTTCTTTCGAAGGACGGGATTGCGCCGTCGAAGCAGATAGAGCTAACGGAAGGGCTTTCGGCACCAATAAAAAAGGGGGATAAGATAGGTGTTGTAAATTTCGTCGGGCAGGACGGAAAGACAGCGGCAAGCGTTGATATTGTGGCAACGGACGATGTCGCCGAGGCAACGCTCTTTGATTATATCCTGTTCATCGCAAGAACCTGGGTTGAGCTTGTGTGGAAAACCGGCCAAACAGCGGCGCAGCAGCACGGATGAAAGGTCATGCCGCTAATTTTGTTGCATTAACCCCGTGAATGCCTTATAATGGCTTTATAAATCAAAATGGGGTAGCTTTGAATGAATTATACTATCATAAATGCGATTTACTCGTTTGTCGCTTTTGCTTTTGCAATATCCTTTCACGAATGGGCGCATGCTTTTGCGGCCTATAGGCTTGGCGACCCAACCGCAAGAAATGCGGGAAGAATGACGCTGAATCCGTTTAAGCATATCGACCTTTTCGGAACTTTGATGCTGCTTGTTTTCGGCTTCGGCTGGGCAAAGCCCGTTCCCGTAAACCCCAGAAACTATAAAAACCTGATTCGCGACGATATAATCGTTTCGCTTGCGGGCGTTTTAGTAAACATGCTGCTTGCGTTCGTTTTCATGCCTCTTTCGCTGTATCTTGTACAAATATCGCTTGAGCAGCAAAGCATTGTTCTGTCCGTGCTTGCGGCGATGGTCGACTATTTTGTATTTATCAACATTACGCTGGCGATTTTCAACCTTATCCCCGTTCCGCCGCTCGACGGTTCTCACGTTCTGGAGGATCTGCTCATAAGAAAAGTGGGCCCGAAACCCTTTATATGGATGAGAAACAACAGCAGATACCTTCTTATCGGCGTGCTGATAATACTTCGCATTACGGGAGTATTGTCCTTGGTTACAAACTCCGTGTATGAGGGCATTGCGAGCCTGTATATGCCCTTATTGGAGACGATACTGTAATATGGAAGCAGAGTACAAGGTCAAACTGAAGCAGTTTGAGGGACCGATGGATCTGCTGCTCCACCTCATAGAAAGGTCCGAGGTGGATATTGCCGATATTTTCATATCGGAGATCACTTCACAGTACCTTTTGTATATGGACGAGATCGACGAGCTTGACATGGAAAGGGCGAGTGCCTTTTTGACAATGGCGGCAACGCTTGTCTATATTAAATCACGCTCCTTGCTGCCAAAGGTTAAGGCGGAGGAGGAGGACGGCGAGATTTGCACCGAGGAAATGCTCATTCAGCGGCTTCAGGAGTACAAGCTGTTTAAGCAGATAGGGGAAACGCTCGGTGAGCTCCGTGAAAGCTCACGGGGCATGATCTCAAAGCTGCCGGAGGAGTTTCCGCTTCCGGCACCGGAGATAACGTGGCTTGAGGGTTCACCGATTGCGCTCTATGCCGCACTGAAGGATATGCTGGAGCGTGCGGAGGGGGTTAGAGAGCCCTCACCGTTGCACATGATCGTGTCCGACGAATTTACGGTCAGAACGCAGGTCGGGAAACTCAGAGAGCTTCTCGGTGCAAGAAGAACCTTGAACTTCGACGAGCTTTTTACCGATTGCTCAAGCCGAATGGAGATAATTGTAACGTTTATGGCTATGCTGGAGATGGCGGCACACGGGGAGCTTAATATTATGCAGGACAAGCCGTACGGGAAAATTGTCGTAAATGCGCTGAAGCTTGGCAATGCGGCGTATGACGACACAGAGGACGCAGAGGGGGAATGGAACTGATGAATATTGACGACGTACTCTTTGGGGAGATTGAATGTCTGCTGTTTGTTCTCGGCGCACCCGTTGCGATAAAGGAACTGGCAAAGGCTGTGGGAATCGGCGAATATGAGATGCGTGACACCCTGCTCAGAATGAACGACAGATTTGCGGAGGCAGAGCGTGGGCTTATGCTGTATGTGACGGATGAAAGCGTCCAGCTTGTTACGAATCCTTCGCATATAAGGCTGACGGAGCGCTTTATTTCGCCGCCAAAGGAAAAGGCGCTTTCGCAGTCGATGATGGAAACGCTTGCCATAGTTGCGTATAAGCAGCCGGCGTCGAGGGGGGATATTGAAGCGATACGGGGCGTGCGCTGTGAATATGCCGTAAGCCAGCTTTTAAAGCTTGGCCTGATATACGAGTGCGGCAAAAGGGAAACCGTCGGACGCCCTTCCGAATTTGCGACGACCGATGCTTTTTTGCGGCTTTTCGGGCTTCATTCCCTGGAAGAGCTTCCGGAACATTCGAGGTTTATGCAGACCGATGCCGACGAGAGCGGGGAAGAAAAAGTTTTTTAACTGAATACTTGTTAATAGCTAATACGTATTGTATAATAGACCACGGATTACTATCATGGAGGAAATTAACATGAAACACATAACCACTGTACAGAAACCCTGCATCAACGCCAACGCCGGAACAGGATGCGGCGAATGCCAGGCATCATGCCAGTCTGCTTGCAAGACTTCGTGCACCGTTGCTAACCAGAAGTGCCAGAAAGAAGACAAGTAAGCACCTTTACTCAGACAGGCTGCCGGGGCACAATGCGTAAGGTCAAACCTCATGCTTGTGTCCTATAATGTTTTTAAACTCATTACGAAAGGACACTGCCCATATTGGGGCAACAGAAAGCAACGTGATTCATACATTCAGATATAAAGACCTTTATCTTGCGATAGATGTTGAAAGCGGCGCAGTACACAGCGTGGATAAAGAGGCGTTCGACGTAATAAACGCCTGCATCGGGGGTAATGACCCATACCTTCTGGATTATCCGCAGGAGGATATAACCGAAATACTCGGTGAGCTTGATGATCTGAAAAAGCAGGGAACATACGATTCACCCGAGCATATTATCGAAAGCACGGCTCTTGGCGACGGTCGCCACGTTATAAAGTCGCTGTGTCTGCATGTTGCGCATGACTGCAATTTGAGGTGCAAATACTGCTTTGCCTCGACGGGCGAATTTCACGGCGAGCGTATGCTGATGAGCGAGGAGGTCGGCAAAAAGGCACTTGACTTCCTGATGGAGCATTCGGGCAACCGTCATACGCTTGAGGTTGATTTTTTCGGCGGAGAGCCGCTGATGAACTTTGAGGTCGTGAAGAGCCTTGTCGAATACGGCAGGAGCCTCGAGAAAAAGTTTAACAAGCACATAAACTTTACCATGACCACCAATGCCGTCGCTTTGACGGATGAAATAAGCGACTACCTTAACAGGGAAATGCACAACATCGTTATCAGCCTTGACGGCAGGCGTGAGATACATGACGCGCTTCGCCCCACGGCAAACGGCAGGGGCTCTTTCGACATAATATCGGAAAAGGCCATGAAGCTGATAAAAGGACGCGGCGACAAGGAGTACTATGTTCGGGGAACGTTTACCAACAGAAATCTGGACTTCACCGAGGATGTCAAGGCGCTTCACGATATGGGCTTTGAGCAGATCTCGCTCGAGCCTGTCGTGCTTGATGACAGCAGTCCCTATGCGATACTTGATGAGCATATAAAAACCGTGCTCGATGAGTACGAGCGGCTGGCGGACTATTTGGTCGAGAGCAGGAAAAACGGCCGTTGGTTCAATTTCTTCCACTTTATGGTGGACTTCGATGCCGGTCCCTGCTTGAAAAAGAGGCTTTCGGGATGCGGTGCGGGCGTTGAATACGCCGCAATAACGCCGGAGGGCGATATTTACCCGTGCCATCAGTTTGTGGGTGAGACGGAGTTTAAAATGGGCAGCGTCGTAACGGGCGAATATTCGTTCGAGATGAGCAAGGGCTTTGCCGAGTGCAGCATTTTGTCAAAGCCCACGTGCCGCACCTGCTTTGCCAAGTACTTCTGCAGCGGAGGCTGTGCCGCAAACGCATGGAAGTTTAACGGCGATATAAACAAACCCTATGCACGCACCTGCGAGCTGGTCAGAAAGCGAACCGAGCTTGCGATAGGAATACATACAAAGGAAAAGCAATAATGCAGCTGATTGAACGTGACGGAAAATACGAAGCGATGCCGAGCCTTGTCCCGGCGCATTGCGGAGTTTCGCAAAGGATTGCGCAGCTTCTGTATATGCGCGGGGCGAAGGATGCCGAATCGGTAAAGGCATTTCTTTCACCGTCACCAAAAGATCTGCTTGATCCGTTCTGTCTGCCCGATATGCAAAAGGCGGTTGACAGAATCGAGGAAGCCATAGCAAAAAACGAGATAGTCTGCATATTCGGCGACTATGACGCCGACGGTATTTGTGCAACGGCAATCATCGCAAGGTATCTTAAATCCAGAAAGTGCAAAGTAGGCTACCATATCCCTTCAAGACATGAGCACGGCTATGGTATGAGCGAAGATGCGATAAGGCTGCTTGCGGAAAAGCATGTTGATCTAATCATAACGGTCGATAACGGAATTACCGCCGTAAACGAGATTAAACTGGCGAAAGAGCTCGGCGTTGATGTGATAGTTACCGACCACCACCGATGCCAGGGTGAGCTGCCCGATTGCGTTGCCGTTATCACCCATACAAGGCCCGATGCCAACTATGCCGGTTCGCCGCTATGCGGGGCAGGCGTTGCGCTCAAGCTGATACAGGCTGTCGGCGGCGACGAGGTTATGATGTCGCTTGCGCCGCTTGCGGGACTTGCGACCATTGCGGACATTGTGCCGCTTACGGGTGAAAACCGAATATTGGCAGTCATGGCGCTTGATGCGATAAACTCCGGAAACTGCAACGTGGGCCTGGCCGCACTTGCGGCGGAAGCGAGACGTGGCTCCGCCTGCGACAACGGACCGTACAGAACGAGGGACATTGCATACGGCATGGTGCCGAGGCTGAATGCTGCGGGCAGAATGTACGACGCACGCCCGGGCGTGACCCTGTTTTTGACCGATGACCCCGATGATGCGGCCAATATCGCCAAAACGCTTACGGAGCTGAACGTTCTGCGAAAGGACGAGGAGCAGCGCATATACGAAAGCGCAATAAAGATGATAGAAAGCAGCTCGCTCAGCGATAACCGGGTGATAATGCTGTATTCGAAGGAGTGGAATCAGGGTGTTATCGGCATCTCCGCCTCCAGAATTTCCGAAAGATACTACAGACCGACCATGCTGTTTACGCTCTCGGATGACGGAGTGCTTACCGGCTCGGCAAGATCCATTCCCGGCGTGGACATATTTGACGCATTGCACCACAACAACGAATGCCTTGTTCGCTATGGCGGTCACGGCAGAGCGGCAGGGGCAACGCTGAGAATAGAGGATTACGAAAAATTTAAAAACGCCGTTGACAGATATATACGGGAAAACAACGACAACGAAGCATTTATTCCAAGGCAGGAATACGAGCTTCCGCTGGACTTAAGCGAGGTGACGGCGGATTTTGCCGAGGAGCTTACGGTGCTCGAGCCGTTCGGCGAGGGGAATCCGACGCCCGTTTTCTGCACAAACGGTGTGAAGCTCCGCTCGCTCAGAAGGATAGGGCAGGAGGGCAGACATATTAAAGCCCATGCGCAGCGGGATATGGATTCCTGCGAAGCGATAGGTTACTGCATGGGAGACAGATTTGATAAGCTGATGACCTATGACAGATGCACGCTTGCCTATACGCTTGCTCTCAACGCATGGAGAGGGCAGGTAAATGTTCAGATGAGGCTGCACGCCGTTTCTCCCGAGAGAATAGGCAATACCGAGGAATATATTGCATCGCTCGATGAAAAGTTTTCTGATGCATTTTTGACAAATATTATGTATAATAGCAGTGTGTGTGACATTGCATACACAGCAGCCGATGCGGACAAGCTCGTTGTCGATTGGTTAAGGGAGGATATTTGCTCGAGTGCTGTTTTGTGCTTTACGCAGGAGGGTGCAGTCGAGCTTTTGGGGCTGATTGACCGCTTTGACCTTTGGAACAAGGCGGATATGTTTGTCGGTGAAGTGCCCGCTTCGCCCATAGCATATAACTCTATCGTTTTGGCGCCGAACATATCCGAAACGAAGCTTTCGGGCTTCAGACGGGTACTCGTATACGATTCTGCCATAACGCTCGGCATGCTTCGTGCGGTGGGAGAAGCCGCCGAAGGTGCAGAGCTGTATGTGTCCGACAGGCGCACGGAAAATTACCGGCTGCTGAGCCTGCTTCCCGACAACAGGGAACGGATGGCAACGCTTTTTCTGCTGATTAAGGAACTAAGCGGCAATCGCAGGCTCAGATACGAGGATACTATAGCATATCTTGCCGTAAAAAAGGGCACGGCAAAGGCTGAATGCAGGTTTGCTCTGGACGTATTTATAGAGCTTGGGCTGCTGACAGTCAGCAACAACGAATTGATATTACAGAGCGGCGGCGGGAAGAAAAATTTGACGGACAGCGAAAAATTCAGGATTTCCTGCGCATTGAAGCAAATGAATAAGGAGTATATAAGTGCAGTGTTTCGATAAGAAAGCGCTTAATATAAAGGAGGTTCAGTATGGAACTGAAAGAAAAAATTAGAGATATACAGGATTTCCCGAAGGAAGGAATACTTTTCAGGGATATCACTACTCTTTTAAAGGATAAGGATGCTTATCGCGAGCTTATTGACCGTATTGCGGACAGCCTTAAGGGATATGACATAGATATAGTCATCGGTCCGGAGGCGAGGGGCTTTGTAATGGGCGCCGCACTTGCCTACGCACTTCACGCAGGCTTTGTCGTGGCGAGAAAGCCCGGCAAGCTCCCCTGCGAGACCATTAAGTTTGAGTACGGTCTTGAATACGGCAGCGATACGCTTGAGATACACCGCGATGCTATACAGCCCGGTCAGCGCATCGCCATAGTTGACGACCTGCTTGCCACGGGCGGAACCGCACTTGCAACCATAAAGCTTGCCGAGCAGGTTGGAGGAAAGGTCGTGGCGGCTCGCTTTGCCATTGAGCTTTCCGATCTCGAAGGCCGCAAACTGCTCAGCGATTACGACGTTGACGCTGTAATTACATATTGATTTTTACCGGCAGAGATTCTCATATACGGGCAGAGAACGCCCGTATATTGTGATATCCAAAAATAAATTCGGGAGGGACTGCATGAAGAAATTGCTTGCCGCTTGTAAAGCCTCGTATTCGCAGGAAGAATACGAGCGCCTTAAACGCGCCGTGGAGTTTGCCAAAAATGCTCATGCAGGTCAGCTCAGAGAGTCCGGCGAGCCGTATCACATCCATCCCGAAGCCGTTGCCCTGTCCGTTTTCGATATGGGCATGGACGAAAATTCGGTAATAGCCGGTCTGCTTCACGATACGCTTGAGGACTGCGGCGTTTCGTATTCGACCATAAAGGAGATGTTCGGCGAGGAAGTCGCAAGCATGGTTGACGGCGTAACCAAGCTGACAAAAAGCGGCAATGTGAATATCACCTCGAGGGAGGACAGACAGGCCGAGAACCTCAGAAAAATGTTTATCGCCATCGCAAAGGATGTAAGGGTGGTAATTATAAAGCTTGCGGACAGGCTTCATAATATGCAGACGCTGGAATACTGCGATCCCGAAAAGCGTTACCGCAAGGCAAAGGAGACTATGGAGGTGTATGCTCCGCTTGCTCACCGCTTCGGAATGGGCGTAATGAAGTGCGAGCTGGAGGATCTGTCATTTGAATATCTGCATCCCGACGAGTGCAGAAGGCTTAAAGAGGAAATCGAGCCGCAGCAGGAGGAGAGGATGAATCTGCTTGCAAACGCAATGCAGACAATCACCAAGCAGCTTGCCGAGGCGGGTATAGAGGCTGAGATAGGCGGCAGAAGAAAGCACCTTTACAGCATTTATAAAAAGATGGTGAAGCAAAACGTTACCATCGATAAAATCTACGACATGGTCGCACTGCGTGTTATCGTGCATACCGTTAACGATTGCTATGCCGCACTCGGCGTTATCCATTCCATGTGGCCGCCCATGCCCGGGCGCTTCAAGGACTATATTGCAATGCCCAAAACGAACAACTACCGTTCGCTTCACACCACGCTTTTCGGCGACAACAAGATGCCCTTTGAGGTGCAGATACGAACCCTTGAAATGCACAAGGCGGCGGAATACGGCATTGCTGCACATTGGATGTACAAGGAGGGCAGGCAGAGGCAGGATGAGCTTGACAGCAAGCTTGCATGGCTGAGGGAGGCGCTCGAATACGAAAGCCTTGCGGATACGACACGGGAGTTTGTGGAGAACATACGAAAGGACTTCTTCTCTGACTTCGTATTTGTACTGACGCCGACGGGAGAAATCATCGACCTGCCTGCAGGCTCCACGCCTGTTGACTTTGCATACAGGATACATACCGACGTGGGGAACCATACGCAGCACGCAAAGGTCAACGGCTCCATGGTAAAACTTGACTACAAGCTGAAGAATCACGATGTAGTCGATATAATAACTTCTCAGCAGGCTGCGCCGAGGCGTGACTGGCTGAACTTTGTAAAGACGCAGCAGGCGAAGGCCAAGGTAAAGAATTGGTTTAAGAAAGCCAACAGGGACGAGAACATAATGAGGGGCAGAGAGATGCTCGCCGATGCGGCAAAACGCCAGGGGCATCAGCTTGCCGATATAACCAAATCCGACTATGTTGAGGAAATGGTAAAGCGCTACAATTTCTCCAACATGGATGACGTATATGCCGCACTCGGATACGGAGGGCTTACGACAAAGCAGGTGCTTCATCCGCTTATTGAGCAGTTCAGGAAAGAGAAGAAGGAAAGGGAGCTTGCCGAGCGCTTTTCAAAGGGTGAGGAACAAAAGTCAAATGACTGTACCGGCATAAGGGTTCTCGGCGAGGAAAATATGGCTGTCAGGTTTGCCGGCTGCTGCAGCCCCGTTCCCAACGATGCGATAATAGGATACATCACGAGAGGCAGGGGCGTTTCCATACACCATGCGGAGTGCAAAAACGTGAAGCATCTGCTTGAGGATGCCGAGAGGATAGTTACCGTTGAATGGATGGCGGAGCAGACGCAGAAATATCCCGTAAACGTGATACTCGTTTCGCATGAGCGTGTGGGTCTGCTGATGGATATAACGCAGACGCTAATGAGTATGAACGTGAATCTGATGGGTATAAGTGCCAAAAAGGATGACAGCGAAGTCGTAAACATACAGCTCAGCTTCGAAGTGAAAAACTCTGAGTACCTGAACAGCATCATGCGGGGGCTGGGTAAGATCGAAGGCGTTGAAAGGGTTTCAAGGGTGGTATGACATGAGAGCTGTTGTTCAGAGAGTAAGCGGCGCATCCGTAACCGTGGAGGGCGTTAAAAAGGGCGAGATAGGCAAAGGACTGATGGTGCTTATTGGGATAGACGAGGAAGATACGCCTCAGGACGGCGCATACATTGCGGATAAGCTCACGGGACTTCGTATATTCGAGGACGATGAGGGCAAGATGAATCGCTCGGTAACGGATGTTGATGGGGCGATCCTGCTTGTGTCGCAGTTTACGCTGTACGGCGATGCAAGAAAGGGAAGGCGTCCGAGCTTTATCAGGGCGGCACGCCCCGAAAAGGCGATACCGCTGTATGAGAAGCTTATTTCGCTCCTTTCCGAGACGCTTACAGTTGAAACGGGCGAATTCGGTGCGGATATGCAGGTCGCTTTGGTAAATGACGGACCGGTCACAATACTGCTTGACAGCAAGAGGTTGTTTTGATGGTAAAGATTACGAACATAGTTTCCGGATACCTGGGAACGAATACCTACTTTATTTACAGGGAAGGCGAAACGGACTGCATAGTCATAGACCCTGCGAATGCTGAGTCTGCGCTCAAAAAATGCAGGGAGCTTGGCGTGGAGTGCAAATACATACTTTTGACGCACGGGCATTTTGACCATGTGCTCGGCGTAAGCAAGCTCAAGGACAGCACCGGTGCGGCCATATATATCCACGAAGCCGACGCCGCCGCACTCTATGATACAAAGGTGAGCCTCGGTGCGATGGTTGGCGCAAGTCATGAACCGTGTACGGCGGACTTTATTGTGAACGACGGCGACATATTGAAGCTCGGAAGCATAACATTGCGGGTTATAGCAACCCCGGGGCATACAAAGGGCGGCGTATGCTATCTGTTTGAGGAGGAAAGAACGATTTTCTCGGGCGATACGCTGTTCAGGCTGAGTGTCGGCAGGGATGATTTGCCTGGCGGCGACGGTGATGAGCTGCTCAACTCCATAGTATATAAGCTGTACAGTTTAAACGGCGATTACAGAGTGCTTCCGGGACATCTGCGTGAAACCACGCTCGATTTTGAAAGAAAGCATAATCCCTCGACAAAGCGGTGGTATGGATGAACAAAGCATATATTATTACCGACAAACCCGAATTCTACAACGATATTTCCGAAGAAATGCGCCTATTTATCGACATAACCGATATAGAAATGGGCGCTTCGGATAATTTTCCGTCGGAAGGCGAACTGGAGCTTTCCGTTTTTTTAGTCGGAAATGGCGAAAACTGGCTTGCCGAGGCGAGAGTAAGAGCATTTATCGGCGGTGAACTGAGGTATGCCGAATATACTCATTCACAAAAGGCGATTGACGATACGCCTCTGCTTGAAAAGCGGTATATGAAGCGCTGTATAAAGGTTGCGGTTTTCCGTGTTATGAAAAAGCTGTTTCCGACCTATGTGCCGTGGGGTTCGCTTACGGGGATACGCCCGACAAGGCTTCTGCGTGAGCTTTATGAAACCGAAACGGTAACGTCCGCAGACGAGCTGATGCTGAACGAATTTGACGTGCGCCCCGAAAAGCTCGCACTCGCAAAGGAAATAACCGAGGTGCAAAAGCCGTTTATTGACAGCGTAAGGGAAAACGACATTGACATCTATATCGGCATACCGTATTGCAGGACAAAATGCCTGTACTGCTCATTTTCCTCATGCGTAAGAGGACCTAAGACGGATATGAGAGCTTACATAGACGCTCTTAAGAGGGATATACGTTACGGCGCAGAGCTTATAAGGGAATCGGGCAGGAGCGTAAGAAGTATGTATATCGGCGGGGGCACGCCCACGGTGCTCACGGTATCCGAGCTTGATGAGGTCATATCATACGCCTTGGAGAGCTACGGCGGCTGCGGTGCGGAGTTTACCGTAGAAGCGGGACGCCCCGATACCATCGACGGCGAAAAGCTCCGATTGCTCAAAAAATTCGGCGTTTCGAGGATATCCATAAATCCGCAGACGATGAATGACAGAACATTGGAAATTATCGGACGTATGCACTCGGTTTCCGATATTGTAAAAACATACGATCTTGCAAGAGAAATAGGCTTTGACAGCATAAATATGGACGTTATCGCAGGGCTTATGGGCGAGGACTTGGCATGTATGCAGAGGACGATGGACGAAATCGCAAAGCTTGAGCCCGATAACCTGACCGTGCATACGCTTGCGGTGAAGCGCTCGTCACGGCTGAAGGAGCATTTGGACGAATATATGTTGCTTTCGGCGGATGAGGTTGATAAAATGGTAAATGTGGGAATGCAGGTTGCAAGGGACATGGGAATGCGCCCGTACTATATGTACAGGCAGAAATACATGAGCGGCAACCTTGAAAACGTTGGCTATGCCAAGGCGAACAAGGTGTGTATGTACAATATTGATATGATGGAGGAAACGACGAGTATAATGGCGCATGGCGCAGGGGCCATGTCAAAATGCGTATTTCCATCCGAACAGCGCCTTGAAAGGATCGCCAACCCCAAGGATATAGCCACCTATATCGACAAAATCGACTTAACGGCATCGAAAAAACGCGAACTGTTCGTTTGCGGTGCCAAAAGGATATGAAAATGGCAGATAATGTTTACGAAAAATACGGCTTGAACGATGCAGTGCCACGCCATGTGGCGGTGATAATGGACGGCAACGGGCGCTGGGCTAAAAAGCGTGGCATGAACCGCTCTATGGGGCATAGGGCGGGTATGGAACGCATAAGGGGTCTTATAACGCTGTCGGACAGACTGAAAATCGAGGTGCTTACGCTTTATGCGTTTTCTACCGAGAACTGGAAGCGGACGGCCGCAGAGGTCGGACTGCTTTTCGATCTGATAGTGGAATATTTTATTCGGGAGATAGATGAGCTTTGCGAAAACAACGTTCGCATAAGGGTTTTGGGCGACATTGCTCCGCTTCCGCAAAAGTCACGTGATGCACTCAATGCGGCCATTGAAAGGACAAAGGCGAATACGGGTCTTATACTCAACCTTGCAATCAATTACGGCGCAAGGGCCGAGCTGACCCGTGCGGTAAATGCCCTGCTTTCGGAAAACGTACAATCGGCAGAGTTTGACGACATAGCGTCAAGGCTTTATACGGGAGGCTTGCCGGAGGTGGATCTTCTTATCCGAACGGGCGGCGAAAAGCGGCTGTCAAACTTTCTGCTGCTTCAGGCGGCTTACGCCGAGCTTTTGTTTACGGATGATTTGTTTCCCGACTTTGATGAGGACAGGTATGCTTTTTGCATAAAGGAATTTCAGCAGAGAAACAGACGCTACGGAGGAGTTTAATGAGAACAAGGATACTTGTGGGTGTGACCCTTGCATTGATGTTCCTGGCCATGATGTATTTCGGCGGTGTTGTACAGGTTGTGCTTTTCAGCGTCGCCGCTACCTTATGCGTCTATGAGATACGCCGTGTTTTTCTGGCAAAGGAGATAAAGCCGTTCGTCATACCGGCATACTTTTTTGCGGTAAGCTATTATGCGATAACGAAGTACCTTGGCATATACTGGATATTGCTGCTGCTCGTGTTTGGCATAATGGCGATTATTTTTGAAAGGATATTCAATCAAAAACGCACGAACGACGATGTTATGGCGGCGATATTCATATTTATTTATCCGCTGTCGTTCTTTCTCTGCATGGCGCTTACGGACGGCATTTTGTCCCATTCGCTCAGCCGCACCGCCATGCTGATGGTGTTTGCCGCTCCGCTTTTAGGGGACACTTTTGCGTACTTTATCGGTGTGTTCTTCGGAAAGCATAAGCTGTGTCCCGAAATAAGCCCCAAAAAAACCATCGAGGGCAGTATTGGGGGACTTGCCGGCGGTATACTCGCAGGGCTTTCCATCTTTTTTTTGCAGGGGCTATGGTCGCAGGGCAATGATTTGAGGATAGTTTCCCTTTTGGTGCTCGGGCTTGTGTGC
Source organism: Clostridia bacterium (assembly GCA_016296415.1). Lineage (GTDB taxonomy): Bacteria > Bacillota > Clostridia > Christensenellales > CAG-138 > JAEDJH01. Next base: position 19,733 of record JAEDJH010000009.1, read on the forward strand.
AGTATTGTCGGACAGGCGGGCGATCTGTTTGCTTCCACAATAAAGCGTTGGGCGAGCATAAAGGATTTTGGTACACTTTTGCCCGGACATGGAGGAATGCTCGACAGAATAGACAGCGTATTGCTTTGTGCGCCGATAGTTTTCCTGTATTTTTACGGGATACACAGCTATATAAAGTGAGAATGGATATGGAAAACGCAAAGAAAATCACGGTTCTCGGAGCTACCGGCTCGATAGGCAGACAAACGCTTGACGTAATACGCCATTCGGGAGGCCGGCTGGTCTGTTTTGCGGTGTGCGTTGATTCCAACACGGACGAACTGAATAAAATAATAAAGGAATTTTCGCCCGTTTATGCAGGTGTTGCCGATAAAGAGGCCGCAAAAAGCCTGCGTGCCGAAAATACCGGGATAATCGTCGGTGAAAATGCCGCATCCGAGATCGCCGCATTGGACGAAGCGGATATTGTGGTGAACGGAATAAGCGGCTTCAGCGGAACCGCACCGCTGCTTGAGGCACTCGATGCCGGAAAAACCGTTGCTCTTGCAAATAAGGAGAGCATCGTTTGCGCCGGAAAATTCGTCAATACGGTATCAACGGGCAAAAAGGGGCGCATAATCCCCGTTGACAGCGAGCAATCGGCAATTTTCCAATGCCTTGCGGCGGGACGGACAGAGGATGTCAGCAGGCTGATACTTACCGCATCGGGAGGACCGTTCAGAGAGTACAGCGTGCAGCAGCTTGAAACCGTTACACCCGAGCAGGCACTGCGCCACCCTACGTGGAATATGGGGCGAAAGATCACCGTTGATTCGGCTACCCTTTTCAATAAGGGACTTGAGGTAATGGAGGCAAGCTATTTGTTCGATATACCTGGCGATAGAATCGACGTACTTATACACCCCCAATCCATCGTGCATTCTATGGTGGAATATAAGGATGGCTGTATAATGGCACAGATGAGTGTCCCTGATATGCGTCTGGCGATACAGTATGCAATTAACTTCCCCGAAAGAACGGCGGGACCGGTAAAACGTCTGGAGCTGAGTGCCGCAGGTGGGCTTACATTCCATAAACCCGACAACGAAAGATTTCCGGCACTCGAATTGGCTTACGCCGCCTTGAGGGAGAACAACGCCCTGCCCATTGCCTATAATGGCGCAAACGAAGCTGCTGTCGGTCTGTTTTTGAAGGGCGAAATAGGCTTTACCGACATAGTCAGGTGCGTGGAATATTCGATGAACTGCATTGATAATATGCACATACCCGAGGTTTCGGTGATAGAAGATGTTTATATGATAGATAGGCTGTCGAGAAATCTTGTAAAATCAAGATAACCGCCTATCGGAACGGAGAAATTATGACGACTTTTCTTTCTATACTTGCTGCATTCGTGGTTTTAAGCGTACTTGTATTTGTACACGAGTTGGGGCACTTTATCGCAGGACGGCTATTGGGATTCAAGATACTTGAGTTTTCCATAGGCATGGGTCCGCAGGTACTCAAAAAGGAGAAAAACGGCATCGTCTATTCGCTCAGAGCGCTTCCTATCGGAGGAATGTGTAAGTTTTACGGCGAGGACGAGGGCGACGAAGATAAGGACTTTTTCAGCTCAAAGCCTGTGTGGAAGCGAATAATTGTCGTTGCGGCGGGTCCGATAATGAACGTGGTGTTCTCGGTAGTGTTTGCCGTGATAACGGTGATAGGCTACGGAGACATATTATACAGACCGGCCATAGCAGGGCTTTCAGAGGAGATAACCACCGCCGCAGAAGCCGGAATAATGGAGAACGACGTTCTTCTTGAGATTGACGGGGTGGCTATCGAGGGTTCGTATAACTATTCCGTCACAATCGACAGCGCAATCGAAGCCATAAAGGCGGCGGATCCCGAGGGTGATGTCACGATAGTGGTTGACAGGGGCGGCGAGGAGGTAAGCCTGACGGCCAGCTCCCTGTTTGACGAGGAAAGCGGACAAAATATGCTCGGCGTCAGCGTGGGCGCAGCTCCCGTGAGGGTCAAATACGGCTTTTTCGAGTCGATAGGGCATTCGTTTAAGTATATCGGGAACGTAATATCCGAGTATTTATCATTCTTTGGCAGGCTTTTTACGGGCAACGTGAGCACCGATGATGTTGGCGGCACTATAATGATGATTGACCTTCTGCAGCAGGCTGTACGTGCAGGCTTTGAAACGGTGCTTCGCATGGCGGTCGTGCTCAGCCTCAGCCTCGGTCTTATGAACGCGCTCCCGATACCTGCGCTCGACGGCGGCAGGCTGCTGTTTATGTTGATAGAGCTTATTTTCAGAAAGCCCGTACCCGCAAAGGTCGAGGGTATGATTCACTTTGCCGGCTTTGTGCTTTTGATGATACTGATGGTTTTCCTTGTTTATCTTGATATAACGAAAATCGCCGGATGATGCGGATATAACAATGCCGACAAAAGGAGGGTACGATATGACTAAAAGGGTTATGGTTGGAGACGTTGCCATCGGTGCGGGTGCGCCCGTAAGTATTCAGTCGATGACAAACACCGACACGAGGGATCATGTCGCAACCTCCGAGCAGATAAAAAGGCTTTCGGAAGCGGGGGCGGATATAGTCCGCTTTTCCGTTTACGACGCCGAATGTGTGCAGGCTATCGACAAAATCAAAAAAACGACCGATGTTCCGCTTGTTGCGGATATTCATTTTGATTACAGGCTCGCCATTGATTCGATAAAGCACGGCATTGATAAAATACGCTTTAACCCCGGCAACATAGGCGATGCGGCAAACGTGAAAAAGCTCGTCGCAGCGGCAAAGGAGAGAAACGTACCCATTCGCATCGGAGTAAACGGCGGCTCGCTCGAAAAGGAGCTTTTGGCAAAATACGGCAAGCCCACCCCCGAAGCAATGGTTGAAAGTGCGATGGGTCATATTCGCATACTTCAAAACGAGAACTATGACAACGTTGTCGTTTCGCTTAAAGCCTCTAATGTCAAGGATACCGTTGCGGCATATACTCTCATGCACCAAAAGAGTGATTTGCCGCTGCACGTGGGCGTGACCGAAGCGGGTCACGGCGAATCTGCGCTTGTTAAGTCGTCGATCGGGATCGGAACGTTGCTTTTAAGCGGCATCGGTGACACCATAAGGGTTTCCATGACGGGCGACCCCGTGCGGGAGATTGAGGCGGCAAAGCTGATACTTGCATCGGTGGGCTTGAAAAACAGCGGCGTGGAGATAGTAAGCTGCCCCACCTGCGGACGCACACCGGTGGATTTGGAGCCTATTGTGCTGTATGTAAAAAAGGCGCTCTCGGATATAAAACAAAGCATGAAGGTTGCCGTGATGGGCTGTGTTGTAAACGGCCCGGGTGAGGCGAGAGAGGCGGATATAGGTATCGCATTCGGAAAGGGCAGCGCCGCTGTGTTCAAGGGCGGAGAAATGCTCTTTACCGCACCGACGGAGGAGGCGATAGAACGCCTTATCGCTGAGGCGAGAATGATGGCAAGGGTGCTCACATAAGGATTATGCTATGGTATTTAACGATATTTTAGCCCAATACAGCGGGCATATCAAACTAATGGAAGCCAAGGTGAAGAAAAGCAGCAAGCTGCTCGACGTGAAGGTGGAGAGCGACAGGCTGCTTTCATTGGAGCAGATGGAAGCCTTTAAAAAAAAGGTGGACGATGCTCTTTCCTTGTTTAATGCCTATAAAGGGCTGACGATTAAGGTTTCGTTCAGCTTCGTAGCAGAAAAAGAGGAAATGCTTGCGTCCGATGAATCATTGGACGTTATTTTAACAGCGTGGTGCGAAAATGCACCGGCATTTGCCCCTATTTTACAGAAAAGCCGGCTTGAATACGAGCAGGAAACGCTGCTTTTGAAAGTACCGTCCGCCGCATCTGAGCTTTTGATGCATGGGCTTAATGAGCGTATGCTCGAAAAATGCCTCTCGGAAAACTACGGGATGAATGTAAACGTGACGATCACTTATGACGATGGCATTAAGCTGGACATGCCGGTCGTTGCCGCAAACGAACTTGCGGAAATAAGGGCAAAACGAAGCAGGAATAAGCAATCGGAGCAGAAGAACAACATTATATTCGGAAAGCTTATAAGAAAGCCTGTGATGAAGATATGCGATGTAGGCGAGGACTCCGGATATGTTACGATAAAGGGCAAGGTCATTTCGCATGAAGAAAGGCAGAGGAAAAACGGCGGAGTTATTTTGAGCTTTGGCGTTACGGACAATACCGGCTCAATGGCGGTTAAAATGTTTTTGGATGCGGATGACGAAAACAATACGCTTCAAAAGCTGAAGCCGGCGTTCGGCGGAGCAGAGGAGCTTATAATATACGGAAACTACAAGCTTGACAATTACACGGGCGAAATGCAGCTTTCACCCTTCAGCATAAATGCTCAAAAGCCTGTTGTAAGAATGGATAATGCGCCGAGAAAGCGTGTTGAACTTCATTTGCATACGATGTTTTCATCAATGGACGCATTGCTGAAGGCGGAGGGCAAGACAAACGACGCCATAGCAACGGCGGCAGGATGGGGGCATAAGGCCGTTGCAATAACGGACCACGGAGTAGTACACGGCTTCCCGTCAGCGTTCTCAGTATCGAAAAAAGCAGGCATAAAGGCCATACTCGGCGTTGAGGGCTATTTGATAGATGACTGCTCTTTTGACTTTGCACCCGATGAAATTGTGATGGGCGAGTTCGTTGCACTCGAAATAATAGGAAACATAACGGAGCAGACAAAGCAGCTGTTTAAGATTGCCGCCTGCAGGATGAAAGGAACGGAAGTGACGGCGAAATACGAATGCATGATACAGCCGTCCATAATGCCGACAAAGGAGCTTATCGAAAAATATCCGTTGGACATTTCGCACTTTGACGGGGCGCTGCAAAAGAATAAAGCCATTGCCGAGCTTGCGGACTTTATAGGCGAGCTTCCCGTTGCGGTGAGCGACAGAAAGGCGTTCGGCGCATTGACGGAAAACGCCGAGCAGGTAAACGTTCCGCTCTCGAAGAAGCATTTTGATACGTCTTTGATGTTTCATTATCTTGCAAGGGATGCAAAAAACACCGATCTGTTCAGCGCACTGGAACATTATGATATTGAAACGGATGATTCCGAAAATACCGCCGAAAAGCGCGCCGAGTGGACAGCAAGGCTGCTTATCAGGCAATGCGCCGAGCTTAAAGACAGAGGCATAGGCGCAGTTCCGTATATGCACACGGCAGAGAAGGCGAAAACCAAGAGCCGGGGATCGGGCGCATACCACATAATACTCCTTGCAAAGACTGCGGTTGGGCTCAAAAATATGTACAAGCTTGTTTCATATTCGCATCTTGAGCATTTCAAAAACGTCCCGAGGATACCCAGAAGCCTGCTTATGATGCACAGGGAAGATTTGATAGTGGGTTCTGCGTGCGAAGCAGGAGAGCTTTTCAGGGCTGTGCTTGAGAAAAACGATGAGGAGGAACTGTCGAGGATAGCCTCATTTTACGACTATCTTGAGGTGCAGCCTATCGGAAATAATGAGTTTTTGGTCAGAAACGGAACGGTTCCCGACAAGGAGGGCTTGCGTGCATTGAACAGGCACATAGTTGAGCTGGGCGACAAACTGAACAAGCCCGTCGTTGCAACGGGTGACGTGCATTTTTTAGAGCCCGAGGACTCGATTTTCAGGGCGATATTGATGCTGAGCAAGGGTTTTGAGGATGCCTTGCAGCAGGCGCCGCTTTACTTCAAGACTACAGAGGAGATGCTGGAGGAGTTTTCGTATCTTGGTGCTGAGAAGGCAGAGGAGATTGTAATCGACAATACCAACATGATCGCCGATATGTGCCAAGCCGTACCCCCGTTTCTCAACGAAAGAGGTACCTACGCTCCGACGTTTGAGGGCGCAGACGATGAGCTGAGGAGCCGTGCGCTTACAACAGCCAACAAAATTTACGGCGATCCCCTTCCCGAGATAGTCAGCAAAAGACTTGAAAAGGAGCTTAATTCGATTATCAGCAACGGCTACTCGTCGCTGTATCTCATGGCGCAGAGACTTGTCAATAAATCCAACAGCGATGGTTATCTCGTTGGCTCGAGAGGATCGGTAGGCTCATCCTTTGTGGCGACGATGGCGCAGATAACAGAGGTCAATCCCCTGCAGGCGCACTACGTTTGCCCAAAGTGCCGGCACAGCGAATTTGACATACCTGCGCAGGTATCGAGGTGCGGAATCGACCTGCCCGACAAGTTTTGCACCGAATGCGGAGCAAAGTATATGAAGCTTGGTTACGAGATACCGTTCGAGGTGTTCCTCGGCTTCAAGGGCGACAAGACACCAGATATAGACCTTAACTTTTCGGGCGAGTATCAGCCGGTTGCCCACGCTTACGTTGAGGAGATGTTCGGCGAGGGACACGCATTCAGGGCGGGTACAATTTCAGCGGTCAAGGAAAAAACAGCTTACGGTTACGTAAAAGCATACGGTGAAAAGATAAGCAGGCGTTTTTCGAGGGTCGAGTCGGAGCGGCTTGCAAAGGGCTGCAGCGGCGTTAAGCGCACAACCGGACAGCATCCGGGCGGTATAGTGATCGTCCCGAAGGAATACGAGATCTACGACTTTACACCCGTGCAGCACCCCGCAGACAAGAGTGACGGAAATACGGTCACTACGCACTTTGACTTCCATGCGATGGATGACAAGCTCGTTAAGCTCGACATACTCGGTCATGACGATCCGACAATGCTTCGTATGCTGCAGGATCTGACGGGAATAGACCCCAAGACGATACCGCTTAACGACGAAGAAACGATGAAGATATTCTGCTCTGCTGAGCCGCTTGGGATAAGCCTTGACGAGCTTAAATGTACTGTGGGGACATTGGGTATTCCGGAATTCGGAACGAGCTTCGTTCGCCAGATGCTTGTGGATACGAAGCCTACCACCATGGAGGAGCTTGTCCGCATATCGGGGCTGTCCCACGGCACGGACGTATGGCTGGGCAATGCACAGGATCTCGTTTTGTCCGGTACGGCAACCCTGTCGGAGGTCATCTGTACGAGAGACGATATAATGAACTACCTCATAGGCATGGGCTGCGAATCCTCCATGTCGTTTAAGATTATGGAAAGTGTGCGAAAAGGCAAGGGGCTTACGCCTGAAATGGAGGACTTTATGACGGGGAACAAAGTCCCGAAATGGTTCATAGACTCCTGCAAGAAAATTAAGTATATGTTCCCGAGGGCGCATGCCGCCGCATACGTTATGATGGCGTTCAGAGTAGCGTATTATAAGGTGCATCATCCTCTTGAGTATTACGCCACATACTTTACCGTCAGGGCGGACGCATTCGACATAGCCGAGGCCGCAGGTGGGTGTGATGAAGTGCTCAAAAACATCCGCCGACTGACCTCAAAGGATGATATGTCGGACAAGGATGAAAACACGGTAACGGTGCTTGAGCTCGTGTTCGAGATGAATAAACGCGGCATAGAGCTTTTGCCCCTGGACATCTATAAATCAAGAGCAAAGCAGTTTACTATTGAAGGAAATGGCATAAGGCCGGCCTTTTCCTCGATTGCGGGTGTCGGCGAGAACGCCGCCGTTTCAATGGAAGCGGCACGTGAGGGCGTAAGCGAGTTTATCTCCATTGAGGACTTTGCGCAGCGGAGCAAGGCGAATGCAAGCACAATAGAGGTAATGAAGGAAATGGGCGTATTTGCCGGAATGTGCGAAACGAACCAGCTCACGCTCATAGATATGATGCAATGAACCTTGAGAAAGGCATGAGTAAGGAACTTCATACGATACCGCCTATATTTGACACGAAATGCAGGGTGCTTATTTTGGGATCCTTTCCGTCGCAAAAATCGAGGGAGTGCGCATTCTTTTATGGCAATCCGCAAAACAGATTTTGGAGGATGCTTGCCGCTGTCACAAATTCCAATAGCGTCCCGACTGATAATGCCGGCAAAAAGAGACTGCTTTTGGACAACCGTATTGCTCTGTGGGACGTTATCAAAAGCTGTACCGTGACAGGCTCATCGGACAGCAGCATAAGGGATGTTGTTCCAAACGACATTGAGTTTATACTCACCGCCGCACCGATAGAGGCGATCGTTTGCAACGGACGGACGGCCTATTCCTGCTTCAAAAAGTTTGTGCGAATAGAGAAGGAAATCGACGTCACGGTGCTGCCGTCCACAAGCCCCGCCAATGCTTCCTGGCCGCTTGAAAGGCTGATAGAAGCATGGGGGAGTGCAATGGAAAAATACATATAAACCAAAGGCAAAAAATATTAAAAAATATTTTGAAGCATATTGACATACTGAAGTTCATCTGCTAAAATTAACTACTGTCGGCGGATACGTTTTATGAGTAATGAGGCGGATTCCAAAATCTGCGCCTGTAGCTCAGCAGGATAGAGCAACGGCCTTCTAAGCCGTGGGTCCGGGG
>JAEDJH010000069.1 GCA_016296415.1 Clostridia bacterium
TGCTTTCGATGCGGCTTTCGGGCGGACTGTCAACGTACCCGTTTACTCAAACACGGAGGGTCTGCGTGGGTAGCGGAAAATATCGCCTGCGTTGGTAACGACCACGCAGTTTTCGGTAAATGAGCAGTGGGCAAAAACTGGCTCGCCGTCCAAAAAGCCGATGCAGATCCCCACGTGATTGCCGCTTGAGCCGGGATATTCGTTTTGAAATGCCAAATCACCGACGGAAAGCTCCTCCCATGTAATTTCGGAGGAGTTTTCCCATTGCTTCCATGTGCCGTGACCGATCGCCTCCGTCATATTTACGTCATCCCGGTCAAGCTGTAAAAACGCCCATGTCACATAGCCGGAGCAGTCCAGCCCGAACGGACGCACCGTGCCGGTCGTTTCGCTGCCGCTGCTTTCGACCACCGTGGGCACGCCCCAGCGCTCGTCCCAGCCGTCGGCGGAGCTTTTGCCGCCCCAAAAATAGCCCACCTTTCCCACGAGAGAAACGCATGAATCGACAAGCTTTTGTTTATCCTGCGATAATTCGCTCGATAATTCGCCCGATAATTCGCTCGATAATTCGCTGTTGGTGTCAAGCACCTGCATAAGCTGCTCTTCGGACAGCACAAACGCTGCCCTTTGCCCCTTGCCGACGAGCAGGCAGATTATCAGTATTCCCACAAGTATGAACGCTGCGCCGGACAATGCCGCCGCCAGCCGCTTTCTTCTCGCTGCAGAGAGACTTTTTCTGCTTCTTCTCATTGGTGATCCATCGCTTTCCGAAAAATGAAGGTGCGGCAGATTCCTAAAGGTCGCTCACGCCTTATATAAGATGCTATCATTGAAAACATTGTCAGGCAAGTAAACTAAATGTAAATAAACGCATGATAAGACAGGCGTTGTTATCTGCTTTCAACGGACAGATTCACTCTCCTTTTATTTGCAGATACCTTGCCCGTATCGCCTTCATATCCTCCCATGCCTCACGCTTTTTGCTTTCATCACGAAGCAATGCCGCCGGATGATAGGTTGCGATTATGCTCACGCCTGCCTTTTCGTGCCAGCGCCCGCGCTCACGGGTGATGCGAAGCTCCTTGCCGAGAATATGCCGAAGCGCTACCGAGCCGAGGCACACTATCAGCTTCGGTCTTACGAGCGCAAACTGCTCACGAAGGTACGGAATGCACGCCTCGGCCTCGTCGTCCTCGGGATTGCGGTTGGACGGAGGTCGGCACTTGACGATGTTGGCGATATACACGTCCTCCCTCGTCAGATCTATGGCGGCAAGCATCCTGTCGAGGAGCTGCCCCGCACGCCCGACAAACGGGACGCCCTGCATATCCTCGTCGTGCCCGGGACCTTCGCCGATGAACATTATGTCGGCGCTTTTGTTGCCCACGCCGACAACTATGTTGTGCCGCCCCTCACACAGTCTGCACTTGGTGCAGCCGTCTATTTCGGAATAAAGTTTTGTCCAGCTCGTCTGCATAGCGTGTGTTTATATCACCGCATTTGGTCGTCAAGGAATTTTACGATGTCGTCAAAAAGCTCTTTTCGGCAAAAATCGTTATGCACCTCATGCCTTGCGCCCTTATACAGCTTCATTGAAACGTCAAGGTCGTATTCCCTCATGCGCCTGTAAACGTCCTCAACGCCCCTGCCGTAATTGCCGACGGGGTCATCCGTGCCGGCAATGAGCAGATATCTGCAGTCGGGGAGCTTTTCAAAGCAGATCTTGGAGTTTATCTCACCGAGTCCGAAGAAAAGGTCACGGAAGCCGCCGAGCGTGAAAACGAAGCCGCAAAGCGGATCGGCAACGTATTTTTGCACGATGCCCTCATCGGTGGAGAGCCAGTCAAAGGGGGTTTTTGCACCGTGGATAAGCCTGTTGTATGATCCGAAGGCGAGCTTGTTGATAAAGTCGCCGTCTGCTTTGGTGCCGTGCAGCTTTATAAGAAGGCTTGTGAGGAGTTTTGCAATACCCAATGCGGGATTGCTTCCGGCGGTGCCGGAGAAAATGTATGCGTCGGCGGCAAATACCGTTCTCCTTGTGCGATAGGCATAGCTTCTTGCAAGGAACGAGCCCATGCTGTGTCCGAGCATAAATTTCGGCAGGTCGGGGAAACGGTCGTTGATGACCGCCTTTACGCTCCTAAGGTCGCTTATAAGACCGTCCCAGCCGCTTTTTTCCTCAAAGAAGCCCGCAGGGCAGTTTGAGGATATGCTTTTGCCGTGACCTGCGTGGTCGTTTCCGACAACGACGTAGCCGCAGGCGTTGAGATACCCGGCAAGCTCGTCGTAACGGTCGATATGCTCCGCCATGCCGTGAACGATCTGCACGACGCCTTTGGGTCTGACGCCCGAAGCGCCTTCCAAATCCCACAGCTTCACCCGTATCCTGCCGCAGGCGGTGCTGGACGGGAGGTAAAATTCACTTGCTTTGGTCATAAAAGTCCCCCTGATAGATTTTATTTATTATACCATAAGAAGAAAAGCGGTATATAATTTTTTTTTGCCATGCTGTATAATGTATAATTGAATACTGCCGAGGCGTCGGAAACGGGGGGGGCGAATATGGCGATTTACAGATTGATAAGCGAAAGCACGGATGGCTGGATGAATCTTGCCGTCGATGAGTTTTTGCTCGGCAGGCAAAAGACGGACGACGTTATTTTGTATTTTTATGTAAACAAAAATGCGGTGATAATCGGAAGGAACCAAAACGCATGGCGTGAATGCCGCCTTGATGCGATGGAGAGGGACGGCGCGCGCCTGGTAAGACGGCACACGGGCGGCGGTGCGGTCTATCACGACGAAGGCAATCTCAATTTTTCGTTCATCACGGGCGAGAGGAGCTATTCGCTCGACCGTCAGATGGGCGTGATAAGGCGTGCGGTGGAGCGCTTCGGCATAAAAACGGAGCTTTCGGGGCGAAACGACGTGCTTGCGGACGGGAGAAAGTTTTCCGGCAATGCCTACGGGCTTAGGGGAAATATGCGTGCGCACCACGGAACGCTGCTCATAAATTCCGATATGGCGAAGCTTGGCGGCTATCTGAACGTATCCGAAAAAAAGCTGAGGGCGAAGGGCGTTGAGTCCGTGCGCTCGAGGGTGATAAACCTGAGTGAGCTTTGTCCCGGCATAACGGTACAAGCCCTTCGTGAGGCGGTTTTGGACGAGTTTGAGAAGGAATACGGAAGCTCCTCGGAGCTGAAGCTCGAAAAAAATGAGCATCGGGAGATAGAACGCCTTTACCGTGAGCAGGCATCGTGGGAATGGCGTTTGGGCAAAACGCCCGAGTTTGACGTGATGGTATCCGAGCGGCTTTCGTTCGGGGAGTTTGAGCTTTTGCTCACGCTTAAGGGTGCGGCGGTGGATGACGCGAAAATGCACACCGATGCGCTCGACACGGAGCTTTCGCACATTGTATGCGATGCAATCTGCGGTAAGCGCTTTGACAGGGCGGAGATAGCGGATGCGCTTTTTGAAACGGGCGTGCCGCAGGCGGCGGAGATCGCCGAATACATATTGGCTAAGGGCTTTTATACGGGGGAGATAAACGGGTGAAAAACGGCGGTTACGATATTATAGTACTGGGTGCGGGCCATGCCGGCTGTGAGGCGGCGCTCGCCTGCGCAAGAATGGGCATGGAAACGCTGTGCCTCACGATGAATCTCGACTCGGTCGCTCTTATGGCGTGCAATCCGGCGATAGGCGGCACGTCTAAGGGGCATCTTGTGCGTGAGATAGACGCAATGGGCGGCGAAATGGGGCTTGCGGCGGACAGCTCATTCATGCAGGTGAGGATACTCAACCTCGGCAAAGGCCCTGCCGTACACTCCATAAGGGGGCAGATGGACAAGCGCCGCTATCACGAATACATGAAAAATGCGCTTGAAATGCAGGAAAGGCTGTATCTCAGGCAGGGCGAATGCGCCGAGATACTTGTTTCGGGCGGAAGGGTAACGGGAATATTATGCACCGACGGCACAAGATATGACGCAAGGGGCGTTATCGTGGCGGCGGGCGTTTACTTAAAAAGCCGCATCTTCGTCGGGAAACACGTTGAGGAAAGCGGTCCCTGCGGTATGCAGAGGGCGGGCTCGCTCTCTATGTCGCTTGAAAGGCTCGGCTTTGAGCTTCGTCGTTTTAAGACGGGAACACCGGCGAGGATAAACCGCAGGAGCGTGGACTTTGATGCGATGGAGATACAGTACGGCGACGTTCCGATACCGAGGTTTTCGTTTTTAACGCCGGACTTTGGAATGGAGCGTGCGCTCGGGCAGGAAAAGTGCCACCTGACCTATACCAACGAAAGGACCCATGAGATAATACGGGAAAATCTTGACAAAAGCGCAATGTTCGGCGGCATGATACAGGGTACCGGCACACGCTACTGCCCGTCCATCGAGGACAAGATAATGCGCTTTGCCGATAAGGACAGGCACCAACTTTTCATCGAGCCGGAGGGACGCTCCACCTGCGAGATGTATGTGCAGGGGATGAGCACGAGCCTGCCCGCCGATGTACAGCTTAAAATGCTCCGCACCGTCAGGGGGCTTGAAAGGGCGGAGATGATGCGCCCTGGCTATGCGATAGAATACGACTGCATAGATCCGCTGGAGCTTACGCCCGTGCTCGGCTCAAAGCGCATTGAAAATCTGGCGTTCGCCGGACAGATAAACGGCACCTCCGGCTATGAGGAGGCGGCGGCGCAGGGGCTTTATGCGGCGGTGAACCTCGTGCAGAGGCTGAGGGGGGAGGAGCCGTTCCTGCTTTCCAGAGCCGATGCTTATACGGGCGTGCTTGCGGACGATCTTTCCACAAAGGGCACGAACGAGCCGTACCGCATGATGACCTCAAGGGCGGAGTATCGCCTGCTTTTGAGGCAGGACAACGTTGATCTCAGGCTCACGGAGCGTGCGTACAGGCTGGGGCTTGCGACAGAAGAACGCTATTCGATGCTGATGCGCAAGCGTGAGGCGATAGAGGCGGCGACATCGGCGCTCAAACGCTTCGTGCCGCCCGACGAAACGCTGAATATGCTGCTTGAGTCCGTGGGAGAGCCCCGCATAACGACCGGAATACGCCTTTACGATCTTTTGAAGCGCAGGAGCATCGGCTATATGGACATTGTCAACGCCTATCCCGACATAGCCGCGCCCGGCGCCGAGATAATCGAGCAGGTGGAGAACGATGCAAAGTACGAGGGCTATATCAAAAAGCAGCGTGAGCAGGTGGAACGGCAGAGATCGCTTGAAAGCATACCGCTTGACGCAGGGACGGATTATTCGGAAATAAAGGGACTTAGGCTTGAGGCGAGGCAGAAGCTCAATGCCGTGCGTCCGCAGAGCATAGGTCAGGCGGGGCGCATCTCGGGCGTTTCGCCGGCGGATATATCCGTGCTGCTCGTGTGGCTCAAGGCCAAAGGGAAGTCCGAATAAAAAATTTTCCTTAAATATCAGCTTACATTTTTTTACATAAATGTGGTATCATGGGTGTAATTAAGGAATAAATTTGCTTTTCAAAGCAAAAAACGGACTCGGAGGCGAAATATGTTTTCGGTTGGCGAAAAAATTATCTACGGAAAAAAGGGCGTGTGCGTGGTAAAAAGCATCGGCAGCCCCGGCTTTTCCGATGGGGAGGACAGGCTTTATTATACGCTTTCGCCCCAAAATTCGACCGAGACCATATTCGCGCCGGTGGACTCGGGCGTGTTCATGCGCCCCGTGATAACAAGGGCGGAGGCGCTGGAGCTTATCGACAGGATACCCGAGATAGAAAGTGGCACCGAGTTTGACGTCGTCATAACCAAAAAGGAGCTTCCGGAGTTTTATAAAAAGTTTTTCGAAACGCACAGCTGCGAGGATCTGGTGCGGCTGATTCTGATTGCAAAAAGGCGTATCGAAAGGGCGACCGAGAATAAAAGAAAACCGTCCCAAACGGAACGGGAGTTTATAAAGGGCGCCGAAAATATTCTTTACGGCGAGCTTGCCGAGGCGCTCGGCATAGA
>JAEDJH010000010.1 GCA_016296415.1 Clostridia bacterium
ACAGATGTGGAGTGGAGGATCATGTCTGAAGAACGTTCTTCTTCCGGAGGAATTGCTGGAAGGTGTAAAGTATGTACGAAACATATCTAGCTTCGAAGGTGGAGATTTTGTAGAACTTGGCTTAGCCAATAGCAAAAAAAGGATATTGTATATCAATAGTGATGGTTTAATCTTTACTATTGATGTAATAGACTGTTTTATTGCTGACCTTGGTGATCAAGTATTAATTTATGGCAATGTTGAGTCTAATATTGTTTTTGTATATGACTTAGCTGAGACTTATTATACCATGTACACCTTCCCAGAGGGATATGATGTTTGGTATGAGTATGGTGAATTTCGCGATTTGAATTCGGGTGAGTATTTCGATAGTTCTAGGGCAGAAGTTACTCAACATGAAATCGGATAACAGCATGAAAGCGGGAGTGGGCAGCTCCCCCTGTTTTTTGCGTGCGGAAGCAAAACCCTGTTTATTTGATAAAAACTATGCTATAATCATCTCAAATACCGCATTCGGAGGAGAATATGGAATACGTACTTTCACAGCTTAAGAATCTTACGTCTATCGACAGCCCGACCGGCTTTACGAAAAAAGCGGCGGAATATGTTGCAAACGAGCTGAAGGCGATGGGCTATGAGCCTAAGACCACGCTGAAGGGCGGCGTGCTTTGCTGCATCGGCGGTGAGGGGCATCCCGTGATACTTTCTGCGCATCTTGACACGCTTGGCGCAATGGTTGCCGAGATAAAGGGCAACGGTCGTCTGCGTGTTCTGCCGCTTGGCGGACTTCAGCCGAACAATGCGGAGACAGAAAACTGCACGATATACACCCGCTTTGGGAACAAAAAGTATTCCGGCACGATGCAGATGAACGACCCCAGCGTGCATGTCAACCGTGAATACGGCGAACAAAAGCGCAAGTTTGACTCCATGGAGATAGTTATCGACGAAAAAACCTCGTCAAAGGACGAAACCGCCGCTCTCGGTATAGAGGTGGGCGACATCGTATGCTTTGACCCGAGAACGGTTATCACCGAAAGCGGATTTATCAAGAGCCGCTTCCTTGACGATAAGCTCAGCGTCGCGATGCTCCTTGACGTTGCAAGACTTGCAAAACTGGGTGGTCTGAACAGGAAGGTTTATCTCTACATTACCGTATATGAGGAGGTAGGACACGGCTGTTCCGCCTCCATTCCTGCCGATGCGGAGGATATTATCAGCGTTGACATGGGCTGCGTAGGCGGAGGGCTCGGATGTGACGAGCATAAGGTTTCGATATGCGCCAAGGATTCGCACGGCCCGTACAATTATGATCTGACGACCGAGCTTATCGGCGTTGCAAAGGCAAAAAACCTCGATTATGCCATCGACATCTATCCCTATTACGGTTCGGATGCCGACGCTGCACTCGATGCCGGCAACGAGCTTCGCCACGGGCTGATAGGCGCAGGAGTATATGCCTCTCACGGATACGAAAGGTCGCACATTGACGGCGTAAGGAATACCGTAGAGCTTATCAAAGGCTATATAATGGAATAAACATGGCATATTTTGACTGTGCCGGCGCAAGGCTTCACTATGAAATATTCGGCTGCGGCGATGAAAACGCACGGCTGATACTGCTGCTTCACGGCTGCGGAGAGGATATGCACGTATTCGATGCTGCCGTTTCATCGATGCTGAACACACATCGCTTTATCGCCATCGACAGCAGAGCGCACGGCGAATCCACGGGCGAGGTGCAGGGCTATAAGCGGATGGCGGAGGATACGGCGGCGCTTTTGGAGCATCTCGGCGTTGAAAAGGTGGATTGCATCGGCTTTTCCGACGGGGCGATAATCGCAATGCTCATGGCGTCGGAGCGTGACTGTTTTGACCGGCTTATGCTGATAGGCGCAAATACGCACCCGAGCGGGCT
Organism: Clostridia bacterium; assembly: GCA_016296415.1. Classification (GTDB taxonomy): domain Bacteria; phylum Bacillota; class Clostridia; order Christensenellales; family CAG-138; genus JAEDJH01. The sequence continues at coordinate 1,919 of JAEDJH010000010.1, forward strand.
GAAGTTTTCCGAGCGTATCGAAATGCGCCGTCAAAGGAAAGCGGCTTTGCGAACGGGCGACAAACGGTGGGCGAGTCTGTTTGACATGATGCTGACCGAGCCGGACATAACCGCAGACAGCTTGGGGCGCATAAATGCCCGGGTGACTGCGGTGGTAGGAAGCCGTGATATGATAAGAAAAAGCCACACGCTCAGGCTTTGCCGTGCGATAAAGGACTGCGAGCTTGAGGTGCTCAAGGGCGAGGGGCACATGATACCGCAGGAGGCGCCCGAAAAGCTGGCCATGCTGATGCAAAGGAAGTTTGTACGCTGACAGACAGGCAAAATTTGCATAATATGCTTGCAATTTAAAATGAGCATGGTATAATGACACCATATTATAGAAGAAAGGAGACCGTGACATGACCGATGTAAAGTTCTTTGTAAAATCAAACCGCCTTTATATGGGCGCGCACGGTTTGCTGTTTCTGTAGGCGAGAGGCCGTATTTGTATAGGAAACGGGCTGTGCAGGTGTAATGCATGGCCCTTCGTTTTTGTAGGGCCTCAATGTGGAGGAAGAGGATAGTGGAAAAACAGAAAAGCGGAGAAAAGAAAGAAAAAAGGAAACTGAGCATAAAGCTTATAGCACGCATAATGCACGGGCAGAAGCGGTATCTGCTGCTTTCCGTTGTTGCGATGCTGATTGCGGTGCTCATGTCGTACTGCGTGCCGTACATCACGTCGTTCACCATCGACTACGTGATTGGCGACGACAAAAATGCCCAGGTGCCGAAATTCATACTCGAATGGGTGGAGAATAACGGCGGCGTGGAGTTTGCACGGAACAATATCTGGATATGTGCCCTTGCGCTCATCGCCATCACGGTCATACAGTCCGTTGCGGTGCATTTCAGGGGCAGGTTTATCGCCATGACCTCCGAGGGAGCGGCAAAGACCATGCGTGACGAGCTGTATTGGCATCTTCAGACCGTGCCGTACGATTATCACAAGCACGTTTCGACCGGCGACATCATACAGCGCTGCACATCCGATGTTGATACCGTGCGCCGTTTCGTGTCAACGCACCTGCTTGAGATCGCAAGAACCGTTGCAATGGTGGTCGTGGCGAGCGTGATAATGTTCTCCATAAACACCAAAATGGCGCTCATATCCGTTGCGCTGCTTCCGATCCTTGCGCTGTCGTCGTTCTTCTATTTCAGACTGGTGAAAAAGCAGTTCAGGGCCTATGACGAGGCGGAGGGCGTTTTGTCCGCCACCCTGCAGGAAAACCTCACGGGCGTGAGAGTTGTAAGGGCCTTCGGACAGCAGAAAAACGAGGTCGATAAGTTCGACAAGGACAGCAGCAGCGTGAGGGATGAAAACTACAAGCTCACGAAGATGCTTGCGGCATATTGGGGCGGCTCGGATGCTATAGGCTATTTTCAGATAATGCTGTCGCTTGTGTTCGGCATATACTTTGCGGTCACGACAGATTTTACGCTTGGGCAGGTGCTTCTGTTCACGTCATACACGTCCATGCTGACGTGGCCCGTAAGACAGCTCGGACGCATTTTGGCGGACATGGGCAAGTCTATAGTTTCGCTCGACAGAATAAACGAGATACTGTCCGCCGAGAAGGAGGAGGAGCCGGGGCAGGCACTTTGTCCGGACATTGTGGGCGATATAGAGTTCAAAAACGTATGCTTTGGCTACGACAGGTATGATGACGTGCTCAAGGACGTGAGCTTCACCGTCAAAAAGGGACAGACTGTAGCCATTTTGGGTTCCACGGGCTCGGGCAAATCCAGCCTTGTACAGCTTTTGCAGCGTCTTTATACCGTTACCTCGGGCGAGATACTTATAAACGGCGTGAACATAAACGACATAAAGCACGAGCATTTAAGGTCGAACATCGGAATAGTGCTTCAGGAGCCGTTCCTGTATTCCAGGACGATAATGGATAACATCGCCATCACAAACCCCGACGCTCCGAAGGAGGAGGTCTATGAGGCGGCAAAGACCGCATCGGTGCATGACGTGGTGATGAGCTTTGAAAACGGTTATGACACGATAATCGGCGAGAGGGGCGTGACGCTGTCCGGCGGACAGAAACAGAGGGTCGCAATAGCGCGTATGCTGATGCAGAATGCGCCCATTATGATATTTGACGACTCGATGAGTGCGGTGGACACAGAAACCGATGCCGCAATACGTGATGCGCTCAAGCTGAGGAGAAAGGACAGCACCACGTTCATCATCTCGCACAGGATAACGACGCTGTGCGAAGCAGACATTATTTTGGTGCTTGAGGACGGAAAATTGGTTCAGCAGGGCAACCACGAGCAGCTTTTGAACGAGGACGGGCTGTACAAGCGCATCGCCCATATTCAGAATATGCTTGAGGACGAGCTGAAAACGGAAGGAAGTGTGTTCTGTGAGTAGTATGATACAGGAACAGGAATTTGATAAAAAAGTCGATATAGGAATATGGAAAAAGCTTTTCCGCTTTGCCCTGACCTATAAAAAAGAGTTAATACTTACGATACTGATAATGGCTGTCGTTTCGGCGTGCGATATTCTGTATCCGCTTTTGTCGAGGTATGCGATAGACAACTTCGTTACCGAGGGAAGTATCGGCGGACTTAAATACTTTGCGCTCGTATATCTGGCGGTGGTGCTGGTGCAGGGGGGCTGTGTTTTCCTGTTCGTAACGCTTGCCGGCAAGCTGGAGGCATATATTTCCTACGATATACGAAAGAAGGCGTTTAGAAAGCTGCAGGAGCTGTCGTTCTCCTTCTACGACAAAACCACGGTCGGCTATCTTATGGCGAGAATGGTAAGCGACGTTTCAAGGCTCAGCGAGATGATAGCGTGGAGTGTGGTTGACCTGTTCTGGGCGGCGACGAATATTGTCGGAATACTCGTTATTCTGCTCGTTTTGAATTGGAAGCTGGCATTGATAGTAATGGTGGTCATACCTCCGCTTGCGCTGCTTTGCATCTACTTCCAAAAACGCATACTCAAGCATCAGCGAATCGTCAGAAAGACCAACTCGAGGATAACAAGCTCCTTCAACGAGGGAATAATGGGCGCCATGACGACGAAAACGCTCGTCAGGGAGGAAAGAAACACAGCCGAATTTACCGAGCTTACGCAGGAAATGCGTGGTGCATCGGTAAAATCCTCGGTGCTCAGCTACGTATTCATGCCCCTTGTAATGATGCTCGGCTCGGTCGGAACGGCTCTTGCGCTCTACTTCGGCGGAAGTGCCGTGCTCGAGGAGGGCGTAAGGCTCGGCATATCCATCGGGGTAATCAGCTTCGGTACGCTTTCGGCGTTTGTAAGTTATACTACGGCGTTTTTTGACCCTATACAGTCGCTTGCAAGAATATTCGCCGAGTTTCAGAGTGCGCAGGCGAGTGCGGAGCGCATAATTTCGCTTATCGACACGCCCTGCGATATAGTTGATTCCGACGAGGTTATCGCAAAATACGGCGACAGCTTTGAGCCGCACACCGAAAACTGGGAGGAGCTTACGGGAAAGATCGACTTTGAAAACGTCAGCTTTTCGTATAAAGAGGGCGAGACCGTGCTGAAGGACTTCGATCTCAATATCCGTGCCGGCGAAACCATAGCGCTCGTCGGTGAAACGGGCGCAGGAAAGAGCACTATAGTAAACCTTATCTGCAGGTTCTATGAGCCGACAGCGGGACGCATACTGATAGACGGCGTCGATTACAGGGAGCGCAGTCAGCTTTGGCTGCAAAAGAGTCTTGGATATGTGCTGCAGCAGCCGCATCTGTTCTCCGGCACCATAAAGGACAACATTGCATACGCAAAGCGTGATGCGACCATGGAGGAAATTGAGGCCGCCGCAAGGATGGTACACGCCGATACCTTCATCAAAAAGCAGGAAAAGGGCTACTATACCGAGGTCGGAGAGGGCGGCGTAAGGCTTTCGACGGGCGAGAAGCAGCTTATCTCGTTTGCGAGGGTAATACTTGCAAATCCGAAGATTTTCGTGCTGGACGAGGCGACAAGCTCAATCGACACCGAAACCGAGCAGCTCATTCAGGACGCCATAACCAAGGTGCTGCAAAACCGCACCAGCCTGATAGTTGCTCACCGGCTCTCCACAATAAAAAATGCGGACAGGATACTCGTTATAAGGGGCGGAAAGATCGCCGAGGAGGGAACGCACGGCGAGCTGCTGAGGCAGAAGGGCTACTACTATAACCTCTATACCACGCAGTTCAGGGAGGAAGCATCCTCGTCTATACTGTCCAAGTAGGAAACAAACGGGCGTATCTTTGGGCTGCAGAGGTGCGCCTGTATTTGAATGTTGACTTCAAGACGAAAATCATATATCATTTGAGCAAACAGACGATGTGGAGGTTGTGTATGTCAAGCAAGGTGGGATTTAGGAAAAAGTGGGTCAATATTTGCCTGCTTATTGCGATTGCGGCATTGACCGCCGCCTGTGTCGTGATGAATTTCATGGATACAGAATACGGCCTGCTTGCAAACTTCAAGGATGTGGGCAGATTTGCGAAGCTGCAGTTCCTGCTGTCAACCTTCATGCCGCTTACCGTTGGCACGGCGATAGTGCTTTCGAGCCTGTTTTTGAATAAGAAAACCGCATGGAGCGTTATAATCGTCGGCTTGATAATAGCGGCGTTTTTGCTTGTTCCCGGCCCTATAAACGCAAGGGCGGGAACGTTTGCCGCAGGCTGGGTGTTTTTCTTCGGTGCGGCTTTGGCGGCGGTGATATTTGCCGCAATGCTCGGCTCCGGCAAACCAACCCTGCGTGCGGTCGGAAAAATCGGCATACCGATCGCTTTGATCGCATTTTTTGCGGTAATCGTGACCTTTGGCGGTATAATATCGGGCCTTAACGTATCCACGGGCGAGACACACGGGCAGCCCTGCCTTATATTCAACAACGCATATTACGCAACAGATTATTGGAACATTCTGTCCGACGGCGGTGTGACGAGCGCAAGCGAGTTTTTCAAGGTGATTTCGAATGCAGTCGGTGAGGGCGCATCCGGCGGAATAGAGGGCTTCTTCATATTGCAGCCGCTTTACAGGCTGGTGTCGTTCGTCCTTATGGGAACGCTGTTTGTTTGCGGCGTTTGCCTTGTGTTCAGGCGCACCCGTGGGACGAAGCTTATTGCGGGCATCGCTGTTGGACTTGCTGCATTTGCCGCTGTTTTGGGCATAATCTATGAGGTGCTTTGCTATACGATAGACAACGTGGTGTTTATCGTAAACATTTCGCTCGTCTGCACCGATATATGCTTTGTGCTGATGTGCATAATGCTGCTTGCGGCGCTTCCGGAACGGGAGGGCGGCACAAAAAAGAATAGGAGAAAACGTGGATAAAAAAGTATTGGAGGCGCTGGAGTACGATAAGGTGCTCCAAATGCTTAAATCGTATGCTGTAAGCTGCATCGGCAAGGAAAACGCCGAGGCATTGATCCCCTTTAACAACATGGCCGAGGTCAGCAGGGAGCTTGAGCTTACCTCGGAGGCGCAAAAGCTGTATTTTAAGCTGGGAAGCTCGCCCGTGGACGATTTTCCCGACATAAGACCGCAGCTGAAGCGTATGCACGCATCCATGTATCTGTCGCTGAAGGAGCTGCTGAACATTGCTTCGTGCATAAGGGCGATAAGGCTGTGCAAAAAGGCGCTCACGTCCGAAAAAGAACCGTCGCTTCTGACTATGGAGGCGGAGGGGCTGGTGGTGTTCGGCTTCATTGAGGACGAGATAAACAGATGCATATTGAACGAGGATGAGCTGTTTGACGGGGCGTCGCCTGCGCTCGCCAGAATAAGGCGTGAGCTTCGCATGGCGAACGAAAAGGTTCGTGAAAAGCTCAATTCGATGATAAGATCGACAACATATCAAAAATACCTGCAGGAGCCGATAATCACGATGCGAAGCGGGCGCTTTGTGCTGCCCGTAAAGCAGGAGTACAGACGCCAGATACCCGGGATAGTGCATGACCAGTCGGGCAGCGGACAGACCCTGTTCATCGAGCCTGCGGCGGTCGTGGAGCTTGGGAATGCGTATAAAAAGCTCATAGCGGACGAGCGTGATGAGGTGGAGCGCATACTGACCGAGCTTACGGCGATGGTCGTGCCGTATGCCAATGATATATACCAAAGCCTTGTATGCCTCGGAAGAATTGACCTGTATTTTGCAAAGGCTGCGCTTGCAGGTGAGCTTGGCGCCGTTCGCCCCGAGCTAAACGGCGAGGGAAGGATAAAGCTGATATGCGGCAGGCATCCTTTGATAGACAAAAATGCTGTCGTACCCATTGATATATGGCTTGGCAAGGAGTTTACCACGCTGATAATCACGGGACCGAACACCGGCGGAAAAACCGTAACGCTCAAAACCGTGGGACTTTTCGTGCTGATGGCGCAGTCGGGAATGTTCGTGCCGGCGAAGGCGGGAACGGAGCTTTCCGTTTTCAAAAACGTATATGCGGACATCGGCGACGAGCAGTCCATAGAGCAGTCGCTTTCCACGTTCTCGTCGCACATGACACGCATCGTGAACATACTTGACAACGCCGACGAAGGCTCGCTCGTGCTGCTTGATGAGCTCGGTGCAGGCACGGATCCGGTCGAGGGTGCGGCACTTGCAATGAGCATATTGGAAAGCCTGCATGAGCGCTCCTCCATAACGCTTGCAACGACGCATTACAGCGAGATAAAGGCGTTTGCACTTTCAAGGGACGGCATGGAAAACGCCTCCATGGAGTTTGACGTTGACAGGCTTTGCCCCACTTACAGGCTGTTTATAGGCATACCCGGAAAATCCAATGCGTTTGAAATATCCCAAAGGTTGGGCGTTTCGGACAGCATAATCGACAGGGCGAAGGAGTTTCTGGCGAGCGATGACATACGCTTCGAGGATGTGATTTCGGGTGCGGAGGCGCAAAGGCGCATCGCCGAGCAGGAGCGAATGCTTGCGGAGCAGGCGAGGGCGGAGCTTGACGCACTCAGAGCCGATGCCGAAAGGGAGCGCAAAAGGCAGGAAGAAGCCAAGCGCACGTATCAGGCGAAGGCGAGGGAGGAAGCCCGCCGCATGGTGCTTGAAACCAGGCGCGAGATGGATAAGCTCATTGCAGAGATACACAGCATAAAGACAATAAACCGAAGCGAAGCTGACAGAAAAATACAGCAGACGAGGGACGCAATGCGTGCGCATGAGGCTGCGCTTGCCGAGCCGGAGCAGGAAAAGATAATCGACATGAGTCTGCCGCCGAAAAGCGTAAAGGTCGGCGATGAGGTGCGGATAGTAAGCCTTGAAAAGCGGGGAACCGTGGTAAAGCCGGCGGATGCAAAGGGCGAGGTTCAGGTGCAGGTCGGCATACTGAAGCTCAACGTGAAGCTTGACGATCTGCGCCATGAGGAGATAAAGCAAAAGGAGAGCGGCAGACAAAGCGTTTCGATGGCAAAGGAGACCTGCGGTCTGTCGATGGACATAAGGGGGCGGCTCGTGGACGATGCCGTAATAGAGGTCGACCGGTATATAGAGAATGCCGCCATGCACGGACTCAGGGAGGTTTCGATAATCCACGGAAAGGGCACGGGCGCTCTGCGTGCCGGCATACAGAGCTTTTTGAAAACTCACCGGCTCGTCGAAAGCTTCAGACAGGGTGCCTACGGCGAGGGAGATGCCGGCGTAACCGTTGTTACCATCAAAAAATAGCCTCTTGTGAACATTTGTTAAACATGGGCGTCAAACGCTTGTGAAGCGGAGGGCATTGAATTATGATATTGGTATCGAGATGTCTTTTGGGCGAAAATTGCCGCTATGACGGCAAATCAAAGGGCAGCAAAGCCGTAATGGACTACCTTGACGGCAAGCCGTTCGTGGCGTGCTGTCCCGAGTGCGACGGCGGACTTTCAACGCCGAGACTGCCCTCAGAGATAATCGGCGGAGACGGATTTGATGTAATAGATGCCGCGGCGCGCGTGGTGATGAATGACGGCAGCGATGTTACCGAACAATATCTTTCGGGTGCAAAAAAGGCGCTTGAGCTGGCAAAGGAAAGCGTCGCAGAGCTTGCGATACTGAAGGCAAACAGCCCTTCATGCGGCAATAAAAGCGTGTACGACGGCAGCTTTTCGGGCAAGCTCAGGGCTGGTGCGGGCGTGACGGCGGCATTGCTGATGAAAAACGGTATCGAGGTCATTTCCGAATACGAAGTGACGGACAGGAGAGAAGATGGAAGACGGTATTAAAATCTTGGTCGTCGAGGACGACAGGAATATTTTGCAGATATTGAAGCTTTATCTTGAAAAAACGGGCTATTCGGTCATAACCTGCGAGCGGGGCGACACGGCGTTTGATACGTTTGAAAAAACGCAGCCCGCCATTGTCCTTTTGGATGTTATGCTTCCGGGCTGTGACGGCTACGAGGTGCTGACAAGGATAAGAAAGATAAGCAACACGCCCGTAATAATGCTGACGGCAAAGGGCGATATACTCGACAAGGTAAACGGACTTGAGGCCGGTGCGGACGATTACATACCAAAACCCTTCGACATAAAGGAGCTTTTGGCAAGGATACGTGCGGTTCTGAGGCGTGTGCCGGAGGAAGAAAACCGGAAAAAGGTTGTAAAGGGCAATCTGTCGGTTTCGCTTGACACCTATGAGGTAAAGCTCGACGGAAAGCGCATAGAAATGCCGCCGAAAGAGCTTGAGGTGCTGTACTTTCTTGCCCGCCATGAGGGAAAGGTTTTTTCGAGGGAGCAGCTTCTTGAACAAGTCTGGGGCTTTGACTATTTCGGAGACTCAAGGACGGTTGACGTGCATATTAAGCGCATAAGGGAAAAGCTTATGGCGGCAAAAGGCTGGCAGATACGCACCGTTTGGAGCGTCGGATATAAGTTTGAAATGACCGACTCGGAGTAAAAACTGATGTTTAAAACGCTGTTTTCGAGGATGCTTGTAACATACCTGGCGCTCGTGCTGGGCATCCTCGTTTTTCTCGGCGTCACTGTTTCAAGCGTGTTCAGGGCCCAGTACGTCACGGAAAGGGAATCCGAGCTTGAGCGTGAGGCGGCGGAGATCGTGGATGTGGTTATACACAGCTACATCAAAAACGAGAGCAGGGAAACGGCAAAGAATCAAATCAGAAACAGCGCAAGGAAATACGATGCGCTGATACAGCTTGTTTTCATAGATCCATCTCTTGGAAAAGTGGAGTTTTTCGAGGAGCAGTCACGTGAAAAATGGGAGGGCTGCAGCCTTGTTGACATATCCGAGTACGCCGAGGAGGCCATGATACACGGATCGGTATTTGTTTGCCGAAATATATTCAAGCCGCATATCCAGTATTCGACCATAAGCGTTGTCTCCACGATTTGTGACGAGTGGGGAAATACTCTCGGCGCTGTATTGATACATGACGATGTGACGGACATGAATGCGGCGATAAACGACATATATTTTGACGTGGGGATCATTTCGCTGATCGCCATTTTGCTCGCCATGCTTGCCGTTTCGTATATTACAGTAATAGTAACAAGACCTATGTCCGAGATGACCGCCGTTGTGCGCCGCTACACCAAGGGCGACTTCGATGCAAGGGTGGATGTAAAGGGCGTGGATGAAGTCAGCCGTTTGGGAGAAAACTTTAACAGGATGGCGAACGAGCTCAGCAGGCTTGAAAAAACGAGAAAGAGCTTTGTTGCAAACGTGAGCCATGAGCTGCGCTCGCCGCTTAGCTCCATGCGGGGCTTTGTGGAGGCGATGCTCGACGGCACCATCGAGAAGGAGGACTACGAAAAATACCTTACCATAGTCCTCAACGAGAACAAGCGTATGGCGGAGATGGTAAACGACCTGCTCGACCTTGCAAGGATAGAGTCGGGACAAAGCGAGCTGAAACGAACGGTATTCGACATAAACGAGCTTGTTATCAACACCCTGCTGACGTTTGAGCCGCAGATAGACAGGAAAAGAATAGAGGTTCGCCTGGAGCTTTGTGACGGTGCGCTGTTTGTCGATGCGGACGAGGCGAGAATAACTCAGGTGCTTCATAATTTGATACACAACGCCATAAAGTTCTCCGATGAGGGCGGCAAGCTGGTTGCCACAACCCGGGCCGGTGATAAAGCCTCCGTCACGGTTGCAAACGGCGGGGCAGGTATATCCGAGGAGGATCTGCCGTTCATATTCGACCGCTTCTATAAGGCGGAAAAGGCGCATACTCCGACGAGCGGAAGCGGCACGGGGCTTGGGCTTGCGATAGTGAAGCGGATAATAGACCAGCATGAGGAAAAAATATCGGTGGAATCGTGCCTTGGCGGCGAAACAAGCTTTACGTTCACGCTGAAGCTCGTTCATCGACAAAAGCGGCATCAGAATGCCAAAAAAATGTGAATATCTTCGAAATGACTTTCCAATGAGTCAAAATGAAGCTATAATACCGTATGAGGAGGTGTTCCTGTGGAAGCCAACAATTTTAATTACTATGATAATAACGAACAGCAGAAAAAAGGCAAAAGCGGCGTTGCAACCGTATTTGCGGTGGTGATGGTGATTTTGATAATTGCCATTTTGTTCGTGTCCGTAATATTGGGCGACAAATCGGGTTCGGGTAATGACCATTGGATATGGGGCACGCCTGCACCCGGACAGACTGCTCTGCCGGGTTCTACCGACGGCCAGAATACGCCTGCACAGACGAGTACACCTGTGCAGACGAGTGCGCCTATCGACAGGACGGACATACCGGAGGATATTTTTGACGGCATTGCGCCCGTAATTAACGACGCTGCAAATCCCATTCCCGACATCGTTGAGACGGTGTCGCCCGGCGTATGCAGCATAACCAATTACGTTTCGGGCTATGCGTTGGGGCAGATATTTACCGACAGCATACAGGGAACGGGTACGGGATTTGTAATTTCGAGCCACGGCTATATACTTACCAACGCCCACGTGGTTGACGGGGCGAGCATTATCAAGGTCACTCTGTCGAATCAGGAGGAATATACCGCCGTTTTGATGGGCATGGATTCTACGCTTGACGTTGCCGTTTTGAAAATAGATGCACAAAATCTCGTCCCGCTGAAGTTTGGCGATTCGAGCAAGCTGCGTGTGGGCGAGTTTGCGGTTGCAATCGGCGATCCCACCGGCTCAAGTCTTGCCGGCACGCCCACCTTCGGCATAATCAGCTCCACATCGAGAAGCGTAAACATAGACGGCAGGAGCAACACGTATATTCAGACCGATGCGGCGATTAACCCCGGCAACAGCGGCGGACCGCTAATCAACATGAAGGGCGAGGTCATCGGCATGACAACTGCAAAGACCGTAACCGCAAGCTATGACGAATACGGAAACGCCATATCCGCCGAGGGTCTGGGCTTTGCGCTGCCCATAAACGATATTCTGCCCACCGTCGAGGCGCTGATAAGGCAGGGCCACGTTGAAAGACCGGGTGTAGGCATAAGCGTTTTGACGATAACCGAGGAATACTCAAAGGCGTATTCACGTCCGCAGGGCATACTCGTTTACAGCGTCATTGAAAACGGACCCGGGCATCTGGCGGGACTGCGTGCGGACGACATTATCGTGGAGTGCGACGGGCAGCGGCTATTAACGCAGGATGAGTTCGTGGCGGCAATACAGAGCAAAAACGTCGGAGATACGCTGCACCTGAAGTATTGGCGAGAGGGCAGCTATTACGAATGTGACCTGATCATAGGAGACTTAAACAGCATCGGCGATACCGTGCTGAACGATGAATACGGCGGCGGCTTTTTGAACGAACAGCAGCCGTAACGAATGCAAAACTCACCGTACATACGGTGGGTTTTTAGCGTAGGATAAAACGAGCGAATGGAAACGGGAGGAAAAACGTGGACTATTTGGCTTTACAAAACGGAAGCGATATAAGGGGCGTGGCTATCGACGGCGAGAAGAAGGCCAACCTTGATGAAACGAGCGTCAAGGCGACAGGTCGGGCATTTGCACTTTGGCTCAAGGAACGCTTGAACAGGGATACGGGACTGCGTGTAAGCATAGGTCGGGATTCAAGGCTTACCGGTGAAAAGCTTGCAGGCTGGTTTGCCGCCGGACTTATGAAGGAGGGTGTTGAGGTTGTAAACTTCAATTTGGCAAGCACCCCCGCCATGTTCATGAGCACGGTAAGGGAGGGCTGGATGTTTGACGGCGCCGTTATGGTCACGGCAAGTCACCTGCCATTTGACAGAAACGGCTTTAAGCTGTTCACCGCATCGGGAGGACTTGAGAAGGCGGATATAAAGGCGATACTCACCGCCGCCGCAGAGATCGGGGCGGACGTCTGCGAGGAGGCACCCGTGGAGGAGAGAGATTTTATAAGCGTATATGCTGCTGATATGGTGGATTTTATACGCCGAAGCGTCAATGCCGAAAACTACGAAAGACCGCTTGAGGGTATGCACATCGTCGTTGATGCCGGAAACGGTGCAGGCGGATTCTTTGCGGACAAGGTGCTTGAGCCGCTCGGAGCGAATACGGCAGGCAGTCTGTTTTTGGAACCCGACGGAAGCTTCCCGAACCATGCGCCAAATCCCGAGAATGCCGAGGCAATGAAAGCCATATCGGACGCCGTGCTGAAAAACCGTGCCGATCTGGGGCTTATTTTCGATACGGACGTTGACAGGGCGGCGGCGGTCACGGCCGACGGAAGGGAAATAAACCGAAACGGCTTGATCGCACTCATGTCGGCGATAGTGCTGAGGGAGCATCCAAACTCAGTAATAGTCACCGACTCGATAACCTCTACGGGGCTGAAGGAGTTCATCGAGGGCTGCGGCGGCGTTCACAGGCGCTTCAGGCGGGGCTACCGCAACGTCATAAACGAGGCGATAAGGCTCAATACCGAGGGAACGGAAAGCCATCTTGCCATCGAAACCTCGGGACACGGTGCTTTAAAGGAAAACTATTTCCTCGATGACGGCGCATATCTTATGGCAAAGCTTCTTATTGAGGCGGCAAGGTGCAGGACAAAGGGCAAGGGAATTGAGACGCTCATAGAAAATTTGAGGGAGCCGCTCGAGGCGAAGGAGTACCGCATCAAACTGCTTTGTGACGACTTTGCTGCTTACGGCAAAAAGGTGCTGGAAGACGTTTCGACCTATGCCGAGACAAAAAGCGACTGGAGAGTCGAGCCCGAAAACCATGAGGGTATCCGTGTGAACGTTGATAAACACGGCGGATGGTTCCTGCTCAGAATGTCGCTGCACGATCCGCTTATGCCGCTGAATATAGAGAGCGACCGTGAGGGCGGCGTTTCGGCGATAGCCGGCGAGGTGTATGAGGCGCTAAAGTGCTTTGATGGGCTTGACACAAGCATTATTGCGGCAGGAATTTGTTGACATAACGATAAAAAGACGATAGAATTATACGAATAAAATGAAAGGCGGAGAAATTATGAATTTTGATAAAATTGCAGAATTGCTCGCTAACCAGCTCGGAATCGACAAGGGACGCATCACCGAGGAGTCGAGGCTTATAGAGGATCTGGCGGCGGACTCTTTGGATATTGTGGAGCTTATAATGGATCTTGAGAGCGAGTACGACATGGAGATACCCGACGAGGAGCTCAGCAAGATAAAGACGGTTGGGGATATTGTGCGCTTTATAGAGGCGGCCGGCAAATAATAACACGGCGGCAAACAAATATACGACTATAATGCGGCTTTATGCGGTTTTGCATAAGGTCGCTTTGATGTAAGGCGGTAACAGCGATGAACAGACAAAACGAAGAAATTATTGCAAATATGCAGAAAATTACGGGGTGGAAATTTTCCGATCCCGAGCTTATACTGACCGCCGTTACACATTCATCGTATGTCAAGGGCGAATCCAAGGCTGCAAAGGATAATGAAAGGCTGGAATTTCTCGGCGATTCTATCCTCGGAATTTGCGTGAGCGAGTGGATTTACAAAACCTACTCAAAGGCCCGTGAGGGGAAGATGACAAGAGTGCGTTCGCTCGTGGTTAGCGAAGCGGCCCTTTGCAAAGCGGCAAAAAAAATGCAGCTTGGCGAAAATCTTCGTTTGAGCAAAGGTGAGGAGCGCACCGGAGGAAGGGATAAAAGCTCCATTTTGGCGGATGCTGTTGAGGCTGTGATCGGCGCACTGTATCTCGACGGGGGCTTTGAGGAGGCGAGGCGCTTCGTATTGGGCTTTTGTACGGAGCCCGTGCAGGCGGCGATGAAAACCGTGAATACGAAGGACTATAAAACAACCCTTCAGGAGCATGTGCAAAAGCACAAGCTCGGTGAGATAAAATATGTTCTTATCGATGAAACCGGTCCCGACCACATTAAAAAGTTTAACATGGCGGTAATGATCGACGGAGAAACGTTTGGTACAGGCTGCGGCTCGTCCAAGCAGGAGGCGGGGCAGATTGCGGCAAGGGAAGCACTTGTAAGGCTGAAAGCGCTTGGCAGCGTTGCTGATATAGACTGACAAAGGCGATAGCGAAAGAGGAATAGGTATTGAAACTGTTAAGACTTGAAATAGCCGGCTTTAAGTCGTTTGCGAACAAAACAGTTGTGGAGTTTGTGGACGGCATTACGGCGATAGTCGGCCCAAACGGAAGCGGAAAAAGCAACATCGCCGACGCCGTACGCTGGGTTTTGGGCGAGCAGAGCGCAAGGGCGCTTCGCGGCAATAAGATGGAGGACGTTATTTTCAACGGAACCCAGCAAAGAAAGCCCCTTGCATACTGCGAGGTGACTCTCGTATTTGACAATTCCGACCAGAAATTGAGGATTGATTACACCGAGGTAAGCATAACGAGGCGTGTATATCGCTCCGGCGAGGGCGAGTACCTGCTAAACGGCAAGCAATGCAGGCTGAAGGATATTCACGAGCTTTTCAGGGATACCGGCATAGGCAAAGAGGGCTATTCCATAATCGGTCAGGGTAAGGTCGAGGAGATACTGTCAAACAAGTCCGGCGACCGCAGGGCGCTGTTTGAGGAGGCGGCGGGCGTTATGCGCTTCCGCACACGCAAGGAGGAGGCGGAGCGCAAGCTCGAAAACACGAGGACGAATCTCGTGCGCCTGAACGACATATTGGCGGAGCTTGAGGAACGAATAGAGCCGCTGTCGCAGCAAAGTGAATCGGCTAAGCAGTACCTTCTCCTTCGTGACGAACTAAAGGCGTCCGAGCTGAATTTGTACCTTATACAGCATGAAAGGCTGAACGACCGCATTGCCGCGCAGCGAGCCGCAGCGAAACAGCTTGAGGACGAGGTAACGAAAAATGCGGCGGAGCACGAGCGTCTTGCCGCAGAGTGTATTGCCATCGAGGAGACAGAGCGCCTTAACAACTCCGCCATGAGCGAGCTGCAGGCGAGACTGCTTGAGCTTACTGCCGGCATAGAGAGCAACACGGGCGAAGCTAACGTATTAAAAGAGAAGATAGAGAATGCACGCAGGGAAACCGAAAGACTCATGAAGGAGCAGGCGGAGCATGAGGCGCTGATAGGACTTAACAGACGCCTGCTCAAAGAGATGGACTCCGACGGAAGCAAGGGCGACAGGGGCATTGCCGAGCTTGAAAAAAGCATTGCGGACGGCGAAAAACGGCTTTCGGACGAGGAAGCGGTGCTTCTTGAAAGGGAAGAGGAGCTTAACCAAAAAAAGCAAAGCATCATCGACAGAATGAATCGTTTGTCCGACGCCAAAAGCGGGCTTTCGAGGATAGATGCGATAGAGGCGACGCTGAAGGAGCAGCTTTTGTCCCTTGGCGAAAAGGAAGCTGCCCAAATTAAGGAGAACGAGCAGCTTGCAAAAGAGCTTGCCGAGGCACAGCGCATAAGCGACGAATCGGCGGAGAGAAAGCTGCTTGCCGAAAAACGCCGCAATGAGGCGGCCACAGACAGAAATAAAGCGAATAACGAGCTTAGGCAGATGCAGCTCGATATACGGGCATTGGAACAAAAAAACGAGTCCCTGCGCTCAAAAACGGCAGTTCTGCACGAAATGAAGCAGGCGCACGAGGGCTATTATTCAAGCGTAAGAAGCGTGCTCAACGACGCCAAAACCAATCCTGTGCTTAAAAACGCCATCGAGGGCGTTGTTGCGGAGCTGATAAAGGTTCCCGCGCGGTTTGAAACGGCGATTGAAATGACGCTCGGTGCGGCGCTTCAAAACATAGTGACCAAAACCGAACAGGATGCAAAGACGGTCATAGAGCATCTCAGACGCAACAACTACGGCAGAGCGACCCTGCTCCCTGTCTCGTCGGTCAAAAGCAGAGATTTAAACAGGCACGAGCGTGACTTAATAGCCATAAAGGGCTGTTACGGCGTGGCATCGGAGCTGGTGGAGTATTTCCCGAAGTATGCCAATGTGGTGGGGAACCTGCTCGGACGCACGGTGATCGTTGAGGATATAGACACGGCGATAATGCTGAACCGCAGCACCAATTCGCAGATAAGGATCGCCACGGTGGGCGGCGACATAATCAACCCGGGCGGCTCGATGACGGGCGGAAGCGTTCAAAAGCGTGAATTCAGCCTCCTTGGCAGGGAAAGAGAGATCGAGGAGCTTAAAAAGCTCCAAAATGCCACAAACTCAAGGCTTGATGAGAAGCGGGACGAGGAAAAGGCGCTTTCAGAGAAGCTGAAAAGGCTTCAGGAGGAGACCGACAGGGCTGCCGAAGCGGTGCATGAGCTTGACGTTGAGGCGGCGACGAACAGGGAAAAGCTTGAAATAGTAAAAAAATACGTGCTGGAGGGCGAACAGTCGCTTAAACGCATAGAAGCCGAACGCTCCGTGATAGAGGATAATATCGAGGACGTTAAGGCGCAGCGCATGGAGTACAGCAGCCAAAGGGATGACATAGAGCAAGGCAACGAGGTCACGCAGTCCGATATACGGCGGCTACAGACGGAGCTTTTCAAGCAAAGGAATGAGCGTGACGCCCTTGCCAACGAGCTGACTGCGCTGAAGGTGCAGCACATGGCGGCGAAGAAAGAGCGTGACGCCGTGATTGCGGAAAGCAAGCGGCTCGGCAGGGAAACCGAGAGGGCGGAAAAGCTGATAGCCGAGGTGCGCCTGACGGCAGAACGCCTCGGGGAGGAAACCAAAACCATGTCAGAGCAGCTTGAAGCCATGTATGCGGATGTGGGAGAAAACCGAGAGGTGGCGCAGGCGGTATCCGACGAGATCGCACGTCTCGAAAACGAGCAGGATGAAAGGACGAAGCACCTTTACGAGCTAAGGAGCGCCTGCTCGGAGATAACGGTAAGAATAAACGACTGCAGGGAGAGGAAGCATAAATCCGAGCTTATTCTCAATAAATCCGAGCTTGAGCTTGAGAATATGCAGAACCGCATTTGGGACGATTACCAAATGACCTACGAGGGAATATCGCAGTACAGGCGTCCCTACTCCGCATCGGCGGAGCATCAGCGGAGTGAGGAGCTTAAAAAGGCGATACGTGCGCTCGGAGAGATAAACGTAAACGCGATCGAGGAATATAAGCTCGTAAAGGAAAGGCACGATAATCTCAAGGCGCAGACCGAGGATCTGGAGAAGGCACGTGAGGATCTGCAAAAGCTGATTGCGGAGCTTATGGAAACGATGAAAAGCGAATTCAAAAAGCAGTTTGCGGTAATTCAGCAAAACTTCACGAGCGTTTTCACGGAGCTGTTCCGTGGCGGAAGGGCGGAACTCATATTGTCCGACAACGAGGACATACTCAACTGCGATATAGATATAATCGCACAGCCACCGGGAAAGAAGCTGCAGCTGATGTCGCTGCTTTCGGGCGGCGAGAGGGCGCTGACGGCGATAGCACTGCTGTTTGCGATACTGAAGCTGAAGCCCACGGCGTTTTGCGTGCTGGATGAGATAGAAACCTCGCTCGACGAGCTGAACGTGTCCAACTTTGCCGAATATCTGCACAATTATTCGAGGGACACCCAGTTTATTCTCATAACGCACAGGAAGGGCAGCATGGCTGTATGCAATGCAATATACGGCGTTGCCATGGAGGAAAAGGGCGTATCAAAGCTTGTGTCCGCCAAGTTTGACGATTTTGCGGCCCAAGCATAACAACGGAGGTATAAATGGAAAAGAAACAGGGCTTTTTTGCAAAGCTGAAGCAGGGTTTGTCAAAGACGAGAAATGCGCTGTTCAACAGCATTTTCGGAGAGGACAGGATAGACGACGAATTTTACGAGGAGCTGGAGGAGGCGCTTATAGTGTCCGATATGGGCATGGCGCTTTCGGAAGGGTTTATCGAACGGCTTAAAGCAAAGAATAAAGAGGAAAAGATAAAAACCCGAACCGAGGCGAAGGACGCTCTCGTTGGGCTTATAGCCGATGAAATGCGTCCCGATACGGATTTTCTTGCGACGGGGAAAAAGACGGTGATACTGATAGTCGGCGTAAACGGTGTGGGAAAGACCACGTCGATAGGCAAGCTCGCCGCACATTATTCCGGCGAAGGTAAAAAAGTCATGCTGGCGGCGGCGGATACGTTCAGGGCGGCGGCGGCGGAACAGCTTACCGTATGGGCGGAAAGGACCGGCGTGCCCATTGTAAAACATGGAGAGGGCGCAGATCCGGCGGCGGTGGTGTTCGATGCGATTGCTTCGTTCAAGGCGAAAAATCTCGATATGCTGATATGCGATACCGCAGGACGACTGCATAACAAGAAAAATCTGATGAATGAGCTGGCAAAGATGCGGAGGGTGATCGACAGGGAATTGCCCGAAGCTGAGTGCGAGGTTTTGCTCGTGCTCGATGCTACGACGGGGCAAAACGCCATAATGCAGGCAAAGGCGTTTGCCGAGACCTCGGGGCTTTCGGGAACCGTTATCACAAAGCTTGACGGAACGGCAAAGGGCGGAATGGCGGTTGCTGTAAAGGCGGAGCTTGGTCTGCCGGTCAGGTTTATCGGCGTTGGCGAGGGTGTGAACGACCTTCAGCCCTTCGATGCGGACGAGTTTGCACGGGCGCTTATCGGCTGATATGTGAATTGAAGATAAAAAACAACCACTCGAGGGCGGTTCTTGCTCCCGAGTGGTTTTGCTTTACCGTCTGCACTGACTGCATTTGCTGCAGTTTTGGCAGCCGCTTTTGCAGCAGCGCCCCTTTTTCTTTATAAAGCGTATCACGCAAAAGACGGTCCATACGGCGATCAAGCCGACTATTACCCACGAAACCGCATCCATAAAACAGCTTCCTTTCTTTATGTCACAATATCAGAGAGCCAACCTGATACACTATCAGGGAGACGAGGTATGCTATGCCGATTTGATAGCCAACCATTGCAGCGGTCCATTTTGTTGAGCCAAGCTCGTTTTTCATGGTTGCTACGGCTGCTATGCAGGGAGTGTAGAGTAGTACGAAAACCAAGAAGCTGAATGCCGACAGCGGGGTGAAGGCGGACGACATGGCCGAGAAAACGGCGCCGCCCGAGGCGCTTGCGGAAAATCCGAAGAATACGGCGAGCGAGGAAACAACGGCCTCCTTTGCGATTATGCCCGAAATGAGCGCAACCACCGCCTGCCACGTGCCAAAACCCAGAGGCTTGAAAATCGGTGCGATAAGCGTTCCGAACCTGCCGATGATGCTTTCCGCTTCGTTCTCAACCAGCTTGAATTCCGGACTGAGGCTCATCAAAAACCATATAACCACGCTCATGGCAAATATGATGGTTCCTGCCTTTTCAAGGAAATGCTTTACCTTTTCCCATACGTTCAGGAGCGTATTTTTGGCGTTGGGCAGGCGATACGGCGGAAGCTCGATAAGGTATTCGGCGTCGACGTCCTTGAAAACGGAGGCCTTGAAAAGCAGGCCCGAAAGCATTCCGACGACTATTCCCAGAATGTAAAGGCAAATTATGATCATTCCGCCGCTTCTGCCGAAAAATGCCGAGGTTATCAGCGCATAGACGGGGAGCTTCGCCGAACAGCTCATAAACGGCAGCAGCAGTATAGTCATGCGCTTGTCGTTCATGGTGCCCATGGTGCGTGCGCCCATAGTCGCCGGCACGGTGCAGCCAAAGCCCATCAAAAGCGGTATAAAGCTTTTTCCACTCAGTCCGAACCTGCGCATGGGTCTGTCCATTATGAAGGCGATACGGCTCATATAGCCGCTGTCCTCGAGCAGGGACAGGAAGAAGAACAGCAGCGCAATCTGCGGCAGGAACGTAAGCACGCCTCCGACGCCGGAGATTATTCCGTTTGTGACAAGGCTTATTACCCACGGGGCGGCATTCACGCCCGCAAGCAGATTTTCCGCAAACGGCATAAGGGTTTCGTCTATAAACACCCCTACAAGGTCGCTGAGCCATGCGCCGAGCGTGCCGAACGTCAGTATGAAAATTACCGCCATTATGCCGATGAAGATCGGAATGGCAAATATGCGGTTTGTCAGCACACGGTCGATTTTGTCGTTTACGGTTATTTCGTCCTTTTTATATTTTTTGACTACTGCGATGCTGACTGCGTGTTCGATATAACGGTAACGGCTTTCCGCAACCATAAGCTCGCTGTCCTTGAACTCGGATGCGGATGCGTACTCTGCAACAACCTCGTCCACCTTGCGATAAACATCGTCGGGCAGCTTCAATGCTTCACGGACGAGCGGATCGCCTTCGAGCAGCTTTATCTCCGCCCAATGCTGATACATATCGGCGGCCTGTGCATAGGGCTTAATTATGTCGCCTATCTTGTGGTGGAACGAGTGGGTGTATTCGTCATACAGGTCGTCCGGTTCAATCTTGAAGCCCTCGTGTATCTGCGTGTGAATCGCCTGCAGGAGCTTTTGCGCTGAGTCGATCAGCTCGTAAATGCCCATGCCCGTTTTTGCGCTTATCGGTACTATCGGAATGCCAAGCTCCTTTGAAAGGCGCTTAACGTCTATTCTGTCACCACGCTTTTCGACCTCGTCCATCATGTTGAGAGCGATTATCATCGGTATCTCAAGCTCAAGAAGCTGTATGGTCAGATACAGATTGCGCTCGATATTTGTCGCATCGACGATGTTTATTATGGCGTCCGGCTTGTCATACATCAGGTGGTCACGGGAAACGACCTCCTCCATGGTGTTGGGAGAGAGGGAGTATATGCCGGGCAGGTCAACAAGCGTCATCTCGTGCCCCATCGTGCATAATCCGTCGGGGCAGGCCCTGCGGTAGCGGCGGGTGGACTTTACCTTACCCTCCTTTTTCTCCACAGTAACGCCGGGGCGGTTGCCCACGTATTCACGTGCGCCGGTCATGGCGTTGAAAAGCGTGGTTTTTCCGCAATTCGGATTGCCGATAAGTGCGAGCTTGAACGGTGTTTCGTCCTCGGCGGCTTCAATAACGCAGGCCCTGCCGGCCTTGCGCCTGCCTGTACAGCTTTTTGTATTCATCATAAGCTCGGTGAGCCTCGCCGCACGCTCATGCTCGATCATATCGTCACTGTCGGATTGCGGCGCTGCCTTGTGTGCGTGCGCCGCTTTGTATGCGGCGGATTCCTCCTCGCTCATAAGGGCGATCATTGCGGCGTCGGCACGCCTTAGGGTAAGTTGATAACCGCGTATCCGGAGCTCCATCGGGTCGCCCATCGGTGCAACCTTACTGACAAAAATCTCCGTACCGGGAATTATACCCATGTCTATAAGCCTGCGCTTCAGCCCCGAATCGCCCATTATAGAATAAACCCGACCGCTTTGGGAAGGCTCTAAATTACTCAACAGTTTTCTCGTCATTGGTTATCCTCCTTAGTTAGCCTTGGCTAACACCCTGCCTAATTATATGTTAATGTATATGGAATGTCAAGCAATATATGATTAAAGTTTTAAAATTTCTTTTTAATAGTGGGGTTGCATGATATAATACCATGTTATAATAAATCAATATTCGGTTTTTCTGATATTGGTTGTTTATTGGAGAAGCGCTATGAATAAGTTTTTTAAGTATGAACTTATAAAGACCTGCAAGCAGTCGGGTGCGAGGCTCGGCAGGCTTCACACGCCCCATGGCATCATCGAAACGCCGTGCTACATGCCCGTCGGCACGCAGGCCACGGTAAAGGCGGTTCAGCCGAGGGAGCTGGAGGAGATCGGTTCGGGGATAATACTCGCCAATACGTATCATCTTTACCTCAGACCCGGGCATAAGCTCGTGGAGGAGGCGGGCGGGCTGCACAAATTTATGAACTGGAATCGCCCAATTCTGACCGACTCGGGAGGATTTCAGGTTTTCAGCCTTGCGGGGATAAACAGCATCAAGGAGGACGGGGTTGAGTTCCGTTCGCATCTTGACGGAAGCAGACACTTTTTTACGCCCGAGAGCGTAATGGAGGTTGAGCAGGCACTTGGTGCCGATATAGCCATGGTGTTCGACGAATGCGCCCCGTATCCGAGCAATTATAAATACACCGCAGAGGCGATGGACAGGACGCATCGCTGGGCGGCCCGCTGTAAGCAGGCACATACGAGGGAGGATCAGGCGCTGTTTGGAATTGTGCAGGGCGGTATGTACAAGGATCTGCGCATAGAGAGCGCAAAGGCGCTTTCCGATATGGATTTTATCGGCTACGGAATCGGCGGGCTTTCCGTCGGCGAGCCAAAGACTATAATGTACGATATGCTCGAAACCATAATGCCCTATATGCCGGAGAACAAGCCCCGCTACCTTATGGGCGTTGGAACGCCCGACTGCCTTATAGAGGGAGTGCTGAGGGGCGTGGATATGTTTGACTGCGTGCTTCAGACGAGGGTGGCAAGAAACGGTCTGGCACTAACCAGACAGGGCAGGCGCACAATAAGAAATGCCACCTTTGAAAGGGACTTTACGCCCATCGACCCCGAGTGCGACTGCTATGCGTGCAGGAACTTTACGAGGGCGTACGTGCGGCACCTTATAAAGGCGGAGGAGATATTGGCGGCACAGCTTTTGTCGCTGCATAATCTCCGCTTCTCCATTAAGCTGATGGAGGATGTGCGAAAGGCGATCGCAGAGGACAGACTGCTGGACTTCAGGGCGGAGCTTATGGAGAAAGGGACGTTTAACTGATGAAGGCATTACACCTTAATCTCATGGACGAGGCGGCGACCGAAACGCTCGGGAAAACGCTTGCGCAAAGGCTGTTTCCGGGGGCTTTTGTCGCCATGTTCGGAGGCCTGGGTGCAGGCAAAACCACCCTTGTAAAGGCTTTGGCAGGTGCGCTCGGCATACATGATATAATGAGTCCCACGTTTACCATAGTGCGGGAGCACACGGACGGAGAAACTGCGCTTTTCCACTTCGATGCGTACAGGCTCGAGTCCGAGGAGGAGCTGTATGCCATAGGCTTCGAGGATTATTTGGCGAGGAACGGGGTAATAGTCATGGAGTGGTGTGAAAACGTCAGCTACGCCCTGCCGGAGGAGCGATTGGAGATACATATATCCGGAAGCGGCTGTGATGCCCGTGAGGTAGAGCTTGTGTCCACGGCGCCCAAATATGATGCGTTCATCGCTGCGGCGGAGCGGCTTTTCGGAGGTAAAATATGACGATCCTTTCCATTTCTACGTCTTCGGGAACGGCATCGGCGGCGGTTTATAAGAATGGGCGCATAAGCTGTCTTTACGGCGAACCGTCCGTCGGCGGACATTCCGAAATAATCATGCCGCTTGTTGAGAAACTTTTGGCGGATAACGATACAGCTATGGAGGATATAGACGTTTTTGCCTGCGACATAGGTCCGGGGTCATACACGGGCGTAAGGATCGGTGTATGTGCGGTCAATGCGATGGCATTCACGTCGGGGAAAAAGATAATCGGAGTACCTTCGCTCGAGGCACTGAAATACTGCGTTGACGGTGACGGCAAAAGCGTATGCGCTCTGCTTGATTGCAGAAACGGCAACGGTTATGCTGCGCTTTTTTCCAAAAACAAGACCGTCATCGAGCCGTCGGCGGTAGTGGTGGCGGAGCTTATAAAGGATATACCCGAAAATACGGTTTTTGTCGGCGACGGAGGCGTGCTGCACAGGGAATTGATACTTGCAAACTGCACGGGAGCAATGTTTGCCGATGGCGTTGTGAGCGCCGAGGGCGTCATAAAGGCGGCTTTGGCACGAATCGACTCGGGCGAAGCAAAGGTAGATGAGGTGACGCCGATGTATCTTAGGCAGCCGCAGGCGGAAAGGATGCAAAATGGAAGGTGAACTCGTAATACGTGCCATGACAAAGGATGACGTGGCAAGGGTGCACGAGCTTGAAACCGTGTGCTTCATCACCCCGTGGTCCTATAATTCGCTGTTGGGCGAGCTTAAAAACAAGCTTGCCTACTACGCCGTTTCTGAGCTTGACGGCAGGATAATAGGCTATTGCGGCATGTGGGTGTATTTTGGGGAGGCTCACATAACCAACATTGCGACAGCACCCGAGAACAGGCGATGCGGGTACGGCAAAAAGCTTCTTCTTTATATGATGCGCCTTGCGGTGGAGCATTCCGCCCGAAGTATGTCCCTGGAGGTAAGGGAGCATAACTTCGCCGCACAGAATATGTATTACGCTTTGGGCTTCGAGAAGGCGGGAATAAGAAAGCGTTATTATTCGGATACGGGTGAAAATGCCCTGATATTGTGGAATAACGATATTGAAAAAACACTGCGTGAACAGGGGATACTGCAATGAAACCGATTGGTGTTTTTGACTCGGGCTTCGGCGGCGTGAGCTTCCTGAGGGAGGCTTTGCGCCTTTTACCCGAGGAGGACTATATTTATTTCGGCGACAATAAAAACGCCCCCTATGGAGATAAAACCGAGGAGGAGATAACGGAGCATTCCCTGGAAAGCGCCGAGTTTTTGATGAAAAAGGGCGTAAAGGCCGTGGTAGTTGCCTGCAACACTGCAACCGGAACGGCGATAGAGAAAATACGGGCGAGGCTCGAGGTGCCGGTCATCAGCATGGAACCGGCGATAAAGCCGCCCTGCATGAAGGAAGGAAACGGCAGGATATTGATGCTTGCGACGAAGGCGACGACGACTCTGGAGCGTTATCT
>JAEDJH010000070.1 GCA_016296415.1 Clostridia bacterium
TGACAAAAAGCAGGAACGTTTTTCCGTTTCTGCCTTTTTATTTACTATCCGTTCGATTACAGTTCTTCTGGGGAAGCCCATTTCTTATGCAATCCTTATTACGGAGAAACAAAAAATGGGAGAAGGTCTTCCCTCTCCCGAAAGCTGTATTATATCAGCCGCTTATTGCCATAAATGTGGGCTTATTTGCCCTCCATCTCCTGCCTGCGCTTTACAAGGAACGTTGCAACGTGGTTGCCGTGGGTGCCTCTTCCGAAGCCCTCGTCCGCACCGCTCGTCCTTGCAAGCTCGGGAGTGACCTGCGTTCCGCCTGCGCAGAACATGATGCGGTCACGGATACCCATCTCCTTTGCGATGGCGTCTATCTTGGCAATGTTCTTGTAATGAATATCGTCATGGCTGATGATGGTGGAAGCCAGTATAGCGTCCGCATTCAGCTCAACCGCCGCCGCCACAAGCTTCTCCGGCGGTACGGAGGTGCCGAGATAATGCACTTCGATTCCGTACTTTTCAATTCCGCCGTGCTTGATGTCGATTATCTCCCTGAGACCTACCGAGTGTTCGTCCTGTCCTACGGTTCCGCAGACGATTCTCATCGGCTTGCGCTCGATGTCCTCACGGATCTCGGCGTCGGACATTATATCGGGCTCCTTGGGGATAACAAGGTCGTCAACGTTGATCGCAAACGGAACCTTGCCCTTGACCTCGATCCTCGTGCCCTCCTGCTCGTGCATGATCTCACGGCTTATCACCTCGCACTCGGTCAGGTTCATCCTGTGAGCGCACTCAAGCGCCGCCGCCTCTGCGATGCGCTTTTCTGCCGGGAAGAACATGGTCAGCATAACAGTGCCGTCAGCAAGCCACTCCATCTCGGGGCGGATCTGCTTTGAGCCGGGAACAAATTCCTTTACGTCCGCCATTCTCACGTTAACATTGTCGTTATCGTCAAGCTCATCAATATAAATGATCTTCTCGGGGCATTCGAGGGTGCATCCGCCGATCAGCTTAGCCGGATCGTGGGCAAATTCCCTGCCGTACTGCTCAACGTTGTTATAGCCGTAGTGTGCCGTGACGGGAGCCATATAGTCAGCCTCACGCTTATAGATAGTGCCAACGCCTATTCCGCCGTTCAGCTTTCTGGCAATGCCGTCGCCGTTCCTCTCGGGATAGCAGCCCGAATCCACGAAGAAGCCATCTTCTACCGCCGCAAAGTAGCCGCCCATTTCGAGCATCTCCTCCATGAACAGTATCGCACGCTCCTTGAGCTCCCTTGCCTTTTCCCTGAGGTAGCCGTCCTTTTTAAGCTCGACCATCTCCATAAGTCCGTCAAGACCCACGAGAGTCTGCTTTGCCGTGTCGCACGCCTCGATATTGTAGATATGCCACGGTACGTTTCTGCCCTCGTCAGGGGTTATGGTGGACTGAATATCGGCACTTGTCAGCTTTGAAATTACCATGTTCAGAACATGGGTAACGGTTGCCTCTCTTGTGCTGGACTCAATGTATTTCGTGTTCATCTGGGCACGCATACGGTACTCATGGAACAGATCCCTGAGCGCTACGGCATAGGGCAGGTCCATATATACGCAGGGTGCGGGGGTTGCCGTCGGGGGCACAGTTGACAGGCAGATATTCTTCTTGGGCACGCCGACACGGGCGGAGAATATCGCATTTATGCCGTGCTGTACCATCAGCTCGGGCATGACCTTCCACGCCTCCCTTGCGGTAGCGTTTGCGTTATGCGCTCCGTCTATCTGCGCCATGCCCGCCCATGCGATGAGCTTCTTGGACTCGCAGGCGTCTACGAACGAGCGTGCCATGTTGATGTTTCTGTAAATGACGTTGTACTGGGGATCCTGATGCACGCCGTTTACGCCTTCCTCGGCAAACATAACGGCAATATCGGGACCTGCAACGCCGGAAACATAGCTGTGATAGTTTATCGGTCTTCCAACCTCATCCTCGATCATATCGAGGGCCTTTCTCTGCGCCCTTACCTGCTTACGGGTTATCGGTACGCCGCCCATGCCCTGGGGTGTACCCTCGATAAGTCCGTCAAAGTGCGACTGTCCGGCGGTTCTTATTACCATGATATGGTCTGCACCGTGATGCGCCGCCATTCTCATGCGGCGGATATCGTCCTCAAAGCGTCCCGAGGCGATCTCCGTGGTAATAACGGGTGCCGGCTGGGGGTCGATATCGTCAAAATAGTGTGCGGGGGGCAGCGGAACGCTCCTTTTAAGGGGAGTTGTGCAATCCCTGTAATTGAACGGACCCATCTCAAGGTTTTCCGCCGGAGTTCTCCACGTCCAGCCCCTGCGGCGGGGACGGTAGTTTTCAAGATTCTTCAGTATTTCCGCTACGTTTATGGGTTTATCGGGTGTAAGTCTGTATTCTTCCATCACGCTTTACCTCCGTTAAAAAGCTGCTCCGCCTCATCCCAGCGGTTGCCCTCGGCAAGTTCAAGACCTGCCTTGCGAATATCCATTCCCGTGTGTTTTGCGAGCCTGTATATCACGTTGCCTGCGCCGTGTGCGATGAGCTCATGCTCGATTGCGCCCTGCACGATAGCCTTCGCCTCAAGGGACGAGAAGCCCATTCTCAAAAGTACCGAACGCTCAACCGAGGGCGAGGTGTACTCATAGCCCATCTGAAGAAGCGGGTCAACCAGCTTGTTTGCAAGCTCCCAAAAGCGCTCCTCAAGCTGCTCATCGGTCAGATTCGCAAGATGCTCTCGGCGTGCTTCAAAATCGTCGTTTCTCTTCATTTTGATTCCATGTTCCTTTCGCTTTAATTAAAGTGTGGCAAGTATGCTCATTACCTTTGCACGGTCGCTGTTTGTTTCGGCGCAAAGATATTCAATATCCTGCTCGGTCAGGCTGTCCTTCTTGTCACCGACGGCATTCCTTATATGCGAGCGGCGAACCCTGTCAAGGTCGATGTCCGTGACGGAAATGAGCGACGGATGCGCCGGAAGCACGATGCTCTTGCCGGGGACTTCCTCGGCGGGATCTCCGAAATAGATGTCTATGCCGTTTTTCCTTGCAAAGGAAAGCTGCGGATTGATGTGCTTTCCTGCGCCGGTGTATTCGGTCTCCTGCACAACGATGCACTGATCCTCGTCCATCTCCTGTGCCAGCTTGAATGCGGCCGCAAGCGCCGTATTGCCTGCCGGCCCTTTTTCCAGACCCTCAAGAGAGGCAAGCGCTTCGGTGATGTAGAATACGCAGCCCTGCGTTACGGTAACGTATCTGTCCATGTAACGAAGCGGACGTGCCGCACTCCTCGGGACGTCGCTCCTGTCGGGATTGGTTGCAAACGGTACGCCGAAGCCCGTGTGACCGGTGGTGAAGCTTTTTTTATTGAACTGCTCGTCGCTCGCCATGTGCAGACCCGTAAGGTTCACGCTTGCGCCGATCACCTTCGCCTTGCAGTTTGCCTTTCTTAAACCCCTTGCGGTACCCGTGAGATTGCCGCCGCCTGCGTTGGTGCAAACAACAACGTCCGGATCCTTGCCGATGCGCGATCTGAACTGCTGTGCTATTTCGTAACCGAGCGTTTCCACACCTGCAATGCCGAAGGGAGTATAGAGCGATGCGTTAAAGTAGCCTGTCTCCTCAAGAAGCCTGAGAACCGTAGAGAAAAGCTCCGGTCCGACGGTGAGCTGTACTACCTCTGCACCGAGTGCTTCACACTTTCTCGCCTTTTCGATTATCTCGGGCTGTCCGACGCCTCGGGAGTCATAGCACTCCTGAACGACGATGCACTTTAACCCAGCCATCGCCGCATGACACGCAACCGCCGCACCATAGTTGCCGCTTGTTGCCGTTACAACGCCTTTGTAGCCGAGCTTCTTCGCCTGATAAATGCTTGTGCAGGAACGCCTCGCCTTGAAACTTCCCGAGGGGTTAGATGCTTCGTCCTTGATGAATATCCTTGCGCCCTTGCCTGCGGGAGCGCATTTTCTTGCAAGGGTCGTAAGGTTTTTAAGCTCGATGAGTGGTGTATTTCCGACGGAGAACAGGCTCTGCACACGCTGAAGCTCCTCAAGCGTATAGCCCGTGGACTCCATCATGCCCTCGTAGTCGAAGCCTATTCCGTCATACTCGAATTTGGAATATTCCATGCCGACGGAAGCACGAATGATCTCGTTCTTTCTTGCCATTATTGCGCTGTAGCTGTTATCCATCATTCGTCACCTCCGAACGTTATTTTACGGACGGTATCGCCGATCTGAAGCACCTCGGGCACCAAAACGCCAAAGTTATGCTCAAAATAGGGTGCTTCTTTTACAAGCACTCCGCTTGTGCGCCTTCCGGTGCGGGTGATAACCTCCACCTCGTCGCCAAGCTCTGCATCGGCCTGAAGATAGCCCTTTACCCACATTTCGAGCGGATGCTGCTTAGTATCCTCAGGAAGCGCTGCGGAACGCTCCTCCGGCCTTAAAACGATGTTGTGTATCTGCACCCAATCGCCCTTCTTAGCCATTTTTTCCTCCTAAATCACTTAAAAATTTATAGCACAAAATCCCCGAGATGTGCCCGGGGAGTTTTATAAGCTGATTTATCTTTCGATGAAGTCTCTGAAGTCACCCATTATCGCACGGGGTACGGGCAGATCAATCATCGTCTTGAGACCCGGGCGTGCATTGATGACATGAGGTATCATGTTGACTACCATTGCTATCGTGCCGATACCGCCGTCAACCTCAGGATTGATCGCCATGTTGACCTCGGGCGTGCCCTTGAGGATGATGTAGTCGCCGGTGTGAGTGCCTTCCATCTCCGGCTCGATCTGCTGGGGATGGTACATATCTATTTTAACTTCCCCGTCTACATAGCCCTGTCCCGTCATGTTTACACCGGCAACGTCGCCTGCTGCCGCAAAGCCATAGGGGGATTTACGATCGACAGTGGTTACGATGGGCTTCATCTGCTGCTCAAACTTCTCAACGTTCCAGCCAAGTGCTTCTGCTATCATGCCCACGGACTCAGCAAATCCGACGTGACCCGCAAGGGTGCCGTCCTGTACGCCCTTTTCAAAGGCTTCGACGGTGACGCCAACGCCCTGCTCCTCCATAACGGCGGGTCCAAAGGGCGAGAGGCTGTTTACACGGCGGCAGGTAACCGTTTCAACGTCGGTCATGCAGCCGGTAAGACAGATTGCCAGAAGGTCCATCATCAGACCGGGGTTGATACCGGTTCCAAGTACGGTTACGCCGTTTTCCTTGGCGATCCTGTCAAGCTCCCTGGCAAGCTCGGGCTGCTGTGCCTTAGGATAGCTCATCTCCTCGGCGGTGCTTACCACGTTTATGCCCTGCTCAAGAACGTACTTGATTTTCGGAAATGCCTTTTTGGTGAAGGAATCGGTCGCTATAACGCAAATATCGCAATTCTTGTTGAATGCAACCTCCTCAATCTTCGGATTTACGATAACGTCGGCACGGTCGCCTTTCTCAACGCCGAGAACCTCGAAAATGCTTTTTCCGACACGGGCAGGATGAATGTCGCATACGCCGACAATATCTACGCCTTTTTTAGCGAGCAAAACCTTCGCTACGCCGGAACCCATGGCACCAAAGCCCCAAATTGCAACTTTTACGTTTTCCATTGTTTTTCCTCCATGAAAAAACTATATTTCAAATAATTATATCATAGTGATATTTTTTTGTAACCAGAATAACGAATATATTCTTTCAAATTTGCCGCAATCAGGCGGTGAAATCACGGTGTAGGCAATTAAACTCCCGCTGTGCGGCAAAAAGCCGCCACCCCATTCGGGGTGGCGGCTCCTGTTTAGCTTTCAGCCGTTAGCCGTCGTGCCGATCAGTCTT
>JAEDJH010000011.1 GCA_016296415.1 Clostridia bacterium
ATATGGCTGATACCCTTGTGCATTATTGGGGTATTTGGCATGGTTAGGATGCGTAACTATAGGGTCGAAGTGAATGAGCATGAAATCTGCTACCGCTCCGTTTTCCGAAAAGAAAGGCGCTTTCCGCTTGAAGCGGTTTCACACAAACCCGTTCTCGGATATAGATATACATGCTTTTCGGCAAGTGGATTTCGTATGATACGGGATAACAGGGAAGCAGGAGTTACATATCTGATACGGAATACGCAGAGCAGTGAAGGCAGATAGCCGCTATAACAGTAAATGGCGAGTCTATCCGAAAACTGCAAAGATGGAGGATGATTTTCCGATGCCGAACAGTTTGTCTTCGCTGATTTCCGATTATTGGGAGGAATAGCAAGCCTATAATCCGAAAAATTAAATCACCTGCCAAAACCCATCCCCTCGCCTTTGCCAACGCAAAGGCGAGGGGGGTTTCAAACCGTTGTCCGTGTTTTTTTGACAATAGTGCAAAACATATTCAAACGGGCGAAATGCAAAGATACAGATGATTTTATAGGAGGTAGTATTATGAAAAAGCAAGCGGTAATTTGTTTGATGCTGTGCGGATTGTTTTTACTGATTGGATGTGGGTCTGTCTTTGACGCTGACTTTCCGCCCCCTCCTTTTGAGTCGCTGTCCGACTACAGCATAGTTACCGGAACCGGAATTACGGATGCATTTTTACAAAATGAAGAGATACGCTCGTTGTTTGAAACCATTGCATACAACAGCCTGCTGCTTGAACCCGGAAGATATACTATCGTCAAATACTTAGATTCGTATGCTTATTATTCCGGGCGGGAAGAACTGCCGCACGTCTTTTTTGACAATGAGGTGATGGAGGATGCGGTGTTTATGCTGACGGAGTATACATCATGAAATACAATTAAACAACCGCACGCCCCGATGCGGTATGACAAAACATTATTGCCGTCCGATTGCATAAAGCCGTGCGGTAATGTAAAATATAGATACTATAATTTGGGAGGGATTGAATGTATAGATTTCCGGACAATTTATATGCCGACATCCGAATAGAGGATGTGGTGTCAACGACTATAGCTTTTGAAAACGGAAAGCTCAGGCAAAACAAAACCAGGGCTGAAAAGGGAGCCTTCCTGCGTATATATGACGGAAGACGCTGGTACTATGCGGCTACCACCGAGCTTGACAGGCTTCAGGAGGAGCTGGATTCACTTGCGGCGATGGCAGAGCCGAACTGCGATATAAACGAAACACCGGTTGTGAAACGTTTTCAGGTGAACCGTGATGAGATAATACGCTTTAACGAAAACGACATACGCAAGGTTCCCTCATCCGAAAAACAGGAAATGCTGGCAGGCTACCTGCCTTTGTTTGACGAGGCAAATGGGATAGCTGTATCGAAGGCGAGATATGTCGATACGCACACCGAAAAGTGGTTCTATTCGTCAAAGGGAGCAAATATCCACTACGATTACCAGCATGCCGGAGTGAGTTTGCTATACACCGTAAATATAAATGAGGTGCCGACAAACGGATTCAAACAAAAGTTTGCACTCGACTTTGACGGCATAAAGGGGCACCACGAGGAATTCAGGAGCGATATTCGTGAAACGCTGGAGTATGCAAAGAACGCCGTTCCCGTGGAGCCCGGAACATATACCTGCGTTTTGGCACCCGAAGTTACTGGCGTTTTCGCCCACGAGAGCTTCGGGCATAAGAGCGAGTCGGACTTTATGCTCGGCTCGGAGAATATGCGTAAGGAATGGGCAATCGGTACGAAAGTCGGTTCGGACGGACTTAACATTATGGACTCCGGCATCCATGCCGGTTCGGGCTATGTACCCTATGACGATGAGGGAACGAAAGCGACCAAAACTTATCTGGTGAAAAACGGCATACTTTCGGGGCGTCTGCACAGCGCAGCGACCGCCGCAGCCCTTGAGGAGGAAGTCACGGGCAATGCACGTGCGATGAACTTTGAGTTTGAGCCTATTGTGAGAATGACTTCGACATATATCGGCGGAGGAAACGAAACCTTCGAGGAGCTTCTCCGTGGGGCGGAGGGCGGAATCTATATACCTTCCTATAACCATGGCTCGGGAATGTCAACGTTCACCATCGCACCCCGAACGGCATACCGGATCCGTGACGGCAAAATCGCAGAGCCGCTTCGTGTAAGCGTTATTTCGGGAAACGTGATGGAAACGCTGCATAAAATCGACGGAGCCACAAAGGATGCCCCGATTTGCTCATCGTCTTCGGGCGGATGCGGCAAGATGGAACAGTGGCCGCTTCGTGTTGCGTTCGGCGGTCCGTGCATTCGTGTAAGGGATATAACGGTGCAGTAAGGGGGATAAAGCGATGATAAAAGAATTGTACCAGACCCGTTATAAGGAAATAAGCCTTAATATCACCAACGGAGAAATAGACTCCGTCCGCAAAAAGAACACCGTAAGGACGGGCTGCAGGGTATATGATAACGGTTGTATCGGCGTTGCAGGCGTTCTCGGCGAGCCGACCGAGGAAACATGGAGGGCGGCAGAGGAGGCGCTTAGCCAGAAGGTGCCGTACCCATACGCCGTAAGCGGGGCGACGCAGAGAGTACGCATGAGCGGCGCTTTACCCGACCAAAACGAGTTTATAAGGAGCGTCGAATACGTTCTTTCGACGCTTAAAGCGGAGTTTCCGGGCTATATACTGTCGAACAAAATTAGCGCCGTTGAAGCTGCCGTGCGTATGGAAAACGACCTCGGGCTGAAGCTGTATGACAGCAAATGCGTGTATGAAGTGGGAATTGTTGTCAAGGACGAAGCTTCGGCAAACGTTTTCGACACCTTCATATTTTACGTAGGAGAGCTGTTCGACACCGAAAAGATTTTGGCGATAGGGCGTGAGGTGCTTACCGCTCATTCAAACCCCGTTCCCATGCCGAAAGAAAATCTGCCCGTGATCATGGACGCCGATATTATAGTAGGACCCTTTGCGTATTCGGTCAACGGGATGAACCTGCATAAGGGAGCGTCGCTGTTCTCCGGCAAGATAGGCGAAAAGATTTTTGCCGATCACTTTGGTCTTGAGTGCAGCCGCAGGGAGGATACTTATAATGACTTCTTTGACGCCGAAGGAACAGTTCTGAAGGGTGATGCCGTTTCGCTGTTTAAAAACGGCGTACTGCTCCGTGGCACGGCGGACAAGCTTTGCGCTGCAGAGTTCGGCGCTGAGCTGACTGCATCGGCTGTGGGCGCATACGACGACGTGCCTGTGCTCGGCGGTGCGGGAACGCTCCGCTTTGTTCCAAACGGTTCGCTGGATGAGCTTCTTTGCGGACGGGATGCTATTGCGGTGATCTCTGCTTCCGGAGGCGATACAACGCCCGCAGGTGACTTTGCGACGCCCGTGCAGACGGCGTATATTTACCGGGACGGAAAGCTCGTTGCAAGGCTGCCCGAATTCAACTTTGGCGGCAATCTGTTCCGTATGTTCGGGGAGGACTATATAGGTTGTGCGAAGGAGAAATTCTTCAGCGGTTCGGCGCAAACGCTCGTGCTCAAAGGCGATATAAGATAACAAATCGCTTATTAAGATGCTCTTTACGGGGCATCTTTTTTTGTTTAAATGAGTGCATAATGCCGTAAAAGCTGACATATAAATCCAAGTGCAGCCCTGTTGTTGCAATATATCGGCGTTTCTGTTAAAATACATCAGATAGGTGACCGGCGGTCAGAACAAAAGACCGTCTTAGAGTCCGGACGGAGGTAGAAACGTACATGAGCGTTTTATATGGAGTAATCAGCATTGTGGCATTGGCGCTTGTCGGTGTCTGCATTGCTGTGGATAAAAAACGGGACATTTATCTGCTCTGTATGTTTATCTTCGTTTTCGTATGCAACCTGGGCTATTTTCTTATTTCGGTGTCAAAGACCGTCGAATTTGCATTAAATGCCAACAGGGTCGCTTATCTGGGGCAGGTATTTTTGCCGTTTTTCCTCTTTATGATGCTTATGGGGATATGCAAAATAGAGTATCCGAAGTACCTTCCGAAGGTCTTGTGCGGTGT
Organism: Clostridia bacterium; assembly: GCA_016296415.1. Lineage (GTDB taxonomy): Bacteria > Bacillota > Clostridia > Christensenellales > CAG-138 > JAEDJH01. The sequence goes on from JAEDJH010000011.1 coordinate 4,064, forward strand.
AAGTGTTGTTATTCTGCTCATTGCGGCAAGTCCGGGTGTTGTTACATGGTATTATAAAAGCGCTCATATAGAAATAACTGACGGAACGACGTTCATTGTGAGAGAGCATGGTCCTCTTCATGCTCTGTACTACGTTTATTTGGGGGGATATTTTGCCGTCGATGCGTTCATAGTCGTGCGATCGATAATAAAAGGGGAAATAGTATCCAAACTCCATGCATTTTTCCTTATGGCGGCGGTTTTCTGCAATATTGTCGTATGGTTTATCGGACAGCTTTTGCCGCGCGGCTTTGAGTATTTATCGCTGTCATACATAACCACGGAGGTTTTCATACTGCTCCTCTACGGCATTTTGCAGGAATATAATTTTATGACTAAAAACGTGCCGGTAGCGATAACCGTTCCCGAAAACAACATCAGCCCGACGGTGCCAACGGATGAGTTGGGCGATGGACAAACCGTTGAAGTGTGGGATGACGAGGACTCGAACGGCGAACTTTTTACGCCTTCGGATATTGAGCGAATGCTTGCCGGCTGTGAGACTATGAGTGAGCTGACAGGAAGGGAGAGGGATGTTCTCAGGCGCATACTTTCCAACAAGCGGCGCAAGGACATCGCATTCGAGCTGTGCGTTTCGGAAAGCACGATTAAAAAACACACCTCGTCCGTATATAGAAAATTATCAGTGAGAAATCGCCTGGAGCTGTTTGCGAAGCTGAAACAATATATGCGATAGATGATGCTTAGAATTTCTTTGTGTTACAGCAAAAACAGCAAATTATACGTGTAGAATGACTGATGAAGGTAGCCTCATGGCTACCGCGTATATGCTCGAAATAGACCAAAGGCCCATTTACTGTATCGGTGCTGACAGGTATAATCTAAAGGAGAATGTATGGGATGTTTGCCGGAAGAATGCAGATGTGCCAACATTACCGTGTTGCGTTAAGCAGCAAAAAACGAAAATCATTAAGGAGGAAAACTTATGAAAAAATTATTGTCCATGATGCTGGCTCTTGTCATGGTGTTTGCCGTGATCGCCTGCACCCCCAAAGCACCCGAGACCCCCGAAGAAGTAACCGGCGAGACCTATGATACCGGCGAATTCACTGCGCTCGTACCCGAAGGCTGGATGGCATTCCCCAGCTCCGACTTGCTTGACGAGTATGAGGGTGACTATGACCCCACCGGACTCCAGATCTGCAAGGGTGCAAAGTCCGAGTGGGACCTGTTCTCCAAGCCCTGCATCACCATTAACTACTATGAAGATGCCACCGAGTTCGCAAGCGCAAAGTCTTGGTATGACGATGCACAGGACATCACCCCCTTCGACCTTGGTAACTACTCCTGGACCGGCTATACCGCAACCAGCCTTGATATGCCTTACACCATTCTCGAGGGAACCGATGGCGTTTCCGTCATGCAGGTCAGCATTCTTACGGAAAACAGCGGCAATAGCATCGCTCTTGAGGATGCAGATGTTCAGGCAATCATCATGAGCATTCTTGCCAACTAAGACGCTTCTTTACCGGTAAAACGGTTAAGCGATGCGAACAGCCTTCTGCCCATGCAGGGTGGGAGGCTTTCTCTTTGCATACTGCCGCTTTGTACATATCGCCCGCCAGACGGACGGCAAATGCCAACAAATTATTGACAAAGTGCAAAGCGGTATTGATTAAAGAAGAAAAATGTGTTAAATTATATTTGTATGGAAACGATTGAAAAGAAAATGTTTATTGACCTCAATGCCGACCTGGGAGAAGGCTTTGCCGAGGCAGACAGGGAGCTGCCCGACATAATCACTTCCGCAAATATTTCCTGCGGTGCTCATACCGACGATATTGATGCAATTGATGCGTGCGTCGCCGTGGCAAAGAGCAAAGGAGTGAGCCTTGGAGCCCATGTTTCGTATTTCGACAGGAAAAACTTCGGCAGGCGCAACGTGCTTATGCGCTCCAAGGATTTAGCAAAGCTGATTGAGGCGGAGCTTGTTGCGTTTGAATTTGCGAGCGTTACTTTCCAGTATGTAAAACCGCACGGTGCGCTTTACAATAAGGCCGTGGTCAGCAATCGGGTGGCAAAGGCCATTGTGGACGGGATAGTTCGTTACAACAAAGACCTGTACCTGCTTTGCCCTTACAACAGCGCAATGCACCGCCAGGCGGAAAGCATCGGTTTAAAATGCGCCTTCGAATTTTTTGCGGACAGGGCTTATACCGATCGAGGCAGGCTTGTCAGGAGGAAACTTAAGGGTGCCGTGATAACCGATGCCGATGAAATCATTGCAAGAACCGTTAAGGCGATAAAGTACGGCACGGTAACAACCGTGAACGGCAGGGAAATACCCGTCCGCATGGATTCTGTCTGCGTACACGGTGATACGCCGAATGCCGTTGCTATCGCAAAAAAGCTCAAGGAAGCCCTCATAAATGAAGGCATAGAGCTAAGACCTTTTGTCAGATGATGCCGAGCAGCGGCGAGTACCGTATTTTGCCGTACGGTGACAGCTACATTTATGTTGCGTTTAAAAACGAAATATCGGAGGCGGTAAACGATCGTGTCGTGGCATTGTGCGGCGCAATCGACAACGCCTCTTTTTCGTGGGTGAAAAACTGTATTCCGGCATATTGCACTTTGCTTATCGAATACGATTCGACCGCAATCGGCTTCAATACGGCCTCACAGTGTGTAAGAGAGTTGGTAAACAGCGGCAAAGCCAACCCCGTAAATCGCAGGACGGTCATTATACCCGTCTGCTACGGCGGCGAATACGGTCCGGATATGCAAGTGCTTTGCAGCCATTGCGGACTGTCTCCCGAGGAAGTTACCGCCATTCATTCCTCACCCGAATACAGGGTGTATATGCTCGGTTTCAGGCCGGGCTTTCCGTATTTGGGAGGAATGGACGGGCGAATAGCCATGCCGAGGAAGCAGACGCCGAGGCTGAAAGTGCCTGCCGGAAGCTGCGGCATTGCGGGAGAGCAGACGGGCATCTATCCCTGCGAGTCGCCCGGCGGCTGGCAGATAATCGGCAGGACGCCGCTGAAGCTCTTTGATGCGGGCAGACAGGAGCCGAGTCTGCTGAGGGCGGGCGATTTGGTGAAATTCAAACCGATAACAGAGTCCGAATTTCGAGACATAGAGAAGGGTGAAGCATGGCTGAGGTAATTCGGATTGCGGGAAAAAGTCCGCTTTGCATTGCGGTCGGCAACAACAGACACGGCATGGAGCGAATGGGAGTTCCGACGGGAGGCTGTGCGGATTTTGTCAGCCATGCCCTTGCCAACAGGCTTGTCGGAAATGCGACCGAACAAATGACGCTTGAGATGACACTGATTGTTCCGAAAATAACCTTCGCCGATGACGCGCTGTTTGCGCTTTGCGGAGGCACGGCGGAGCTGTTTTTAATGCGTGACGGAGAGAAGATACCCGTCGAATACGGAAAAACACAGCTTGCAAGATGCGGTGACGTAATTTGCGGCGGCGCAATAACCCGCGGATTGCGTGCGTATCTGGCCATAGACGGGGGAATTGTCGGCGTGGGCGATTTGTCTTACGACAGGGAGCTTTCGACGAATATGAAAGCAGGCATTAAGTGCGTAAGCAAGGAAATTCTGTCCTATTCCTGCGGAAAAAAAGAGCTGTGTGCGCTTGAGGGTATTCATACGGAGCAGTTTTCCGAAAGTGCCAGAGAGCTGTTTTTTGGGTCGGAGTTTACGGTCTCCACCAAAAGCGACCGCATGGGGCTTCGGCTTGAGGGAGCAAAGCTTGTATATAAGGACGGCTTTGACGGAAACATCATTTCCGAGGCAGTAGTTCCCGGAGACATACAGGTCACACCCGACGGCGACCCGATTTTGATGCTCTGCGACTGTCAGCCGACGGGCGGATATGCGAAAATAGCGCACATAGCTTCCTGCGATATACCAAGGGCGGCACAGCTTCGTCCGGGTGAAAGGATACACTTTTCGAGGATCGCCGCAGACGAGGCGATAGACAGACTTTCCAACCTGCAGCACATGATCGAAACAGCGGTGGAAAATGCGGAACGCTCGATGGTCATAGTTGTAAACGGACAAAGATACGAGGTCGGCATAAGGGAGCTGATCTGAGCGAAGTCCGATATTGTTATCAAAAAGTACACTTCCGTAACCTTGTGTACGGAGCGGAAAAATGATAATATGTACAAAAAGAGATACGAGGCTGAAAACAATGCTTAAAAAACTTCTGATAATATTTTTGGCGGTGCTTCTTGCGGTTTCGCTTTGCGCCTGTGATAAAGAAAGCGGGGAGGTCAATGCCGACAACAGTGGCCCTGCGGTGAAAAAGAGTGCAGGCGGCGGCACGGAGGGGATGGAAAACGTGAACCTTTTTGCCGTAAAAGCTGATAAAAACGGACAAAACACGGTTCTTGAGCTTGATTTCTATATTGGCAGCCGTATAGGCGGAGATGCTGAGGAAAAACCTGCGGAGAGCGTGCCGCATTACGAGGCTTACTTTACCGATGCCCCGTCAAGGCTGGTCATTAAGCTCGACGGAGTGAAGCACAGCGATTATACATACAACACGGCTATCAATGCCGACAGCGATGTGTACGGAATATTCCATTACGCCTTTGAAGGCGGAACATATCTTTATGTGCAGCTTAAAAACGACCAGGCGATAGACGTTTCGGAAGACGGCGGCAGGCTGAAAGTCACGCTTGCACCCTATCAAAGGCAGACGGGTGCGGACGACTCGGGTACGGAAAGTGACATAGTCATCGGCGCATCGGATACCGATAAATACTATTGCGTTTCCACGGCCTTTACCGCATACAAGGAGGGACGACTGGAGGGTGATATGACGCCGGTGCTTTCGGGCGATCTGAAAACCGTTCTGCTTATTTCGGAGGGATTTGTTTATGAATCGGACGCGCAGCGGTATAAGCAGGATATGCTGAAGAAAAACCCGACAACCTCCGAGGAGGAGTGGGGCACGCTGATGATAAGCGGCAATGAGCTGCCTGCAATGGAGCAAACCGTGGATATTTCAACGGTATATGACAGGAACATAATCCGTGTCGGCGGTGTCGAGAAACCCCTGCCACTGTTTATCGGAAGCGGCATATATCTTTGCGATAACCCGAATAACGGCGGCTATATTTTCTCAAGAAAGAGTTCGGAGATAACGGGTGACGAGTATAACTACGAGGAACTTTGGACCGTAGACGCCGACGGAAACGAGCGCAGAGTTCTCGAATTTGAGTTTTACACGGTAGAGCAGGCGGAATTTTCTCCCAACGGCAGAAAGATAGCCATTCTCGAAAGGACGCAGGAGGACGCAAACCTCTATATCTTCGATGCGCTCAGCTGGGAGCTTATAAGCAATCTTTCGGGCGCAGGCTTCGGCAACTCGATAAGCAGATTTACATGGGATGAGTTCGGTGCAAGATTTTTCGCCATGAGCGGCTCGTCCGAAATGAAGATAAGGGAATACGATTTTACCGTTCCGAAAAGCTCTGCGAGGCACAGCGTTATCGTCGATGAGAATATAGACGAGGGCAGCCTGTGCTTCAGCAACGGTATGCTTTACTATACCTACTCCAACATGGAGGAGGGCTCCTGGATATACAGGGTGATGCCCGACGGCGGCGAGTGCGTCAAGTTTATGAGGGGGAGTGCCGTTGAGCTTTCCCCGAACAGGCGCTATATGGCGATAAGCCTTGCGGGAGATTACAGCGAGGACGCCTTTACGGACGGGTTCATACTGTACGATATGACCACGGGCGAGAGTAGGCAAATCGAAACGGGCTTTACGGTGCACGATTTTAACTGGACGATGGATTCTCAAAGGCTGTACTTTTTTGAAAACAGGCTTTCGGGCGATGACGGCGAGGGTGCTGCAGGCGAAACAGAGGAGAATAATAACGTCGGTACGGACGAACAGGATCCGTATCCCTATACTCTGTGGGCGTATGACGTTGAAACCGGCGAAATGACCAACATCGCCGATACCGTGTCAACGACCATTGCCCTCGGAGGAGATGCCGATATAGTCTATCTGTTCCACTATGTTCAGGCGGGATCGAGCAACGCCATCCGTGCAACATACGTGTTCGACATAACGAAGTGACAAAAAGTATATTTGGCAACCGACTTGTTGAAAATATAATATTATGCTAATCTATATCGAGAAAATTCGGGAGGTTATGTATGAAAGAAATTGATAGGCTCTCTATTTCCGCCATGCGTGTTCTTGCGGCGGAAGCGATACAAAAGGCAAACAGCGGGCACCCCGGTATGCCTATAGGCGCAGCCTCCATGGCGTATGCTATATGGAAGAAAATGCGTCATAATCCCGCGGATCCCAACTGGTACGGCAGGGACAGGTTTATCCTTTCGTCGGGACACGCTTCCATGCTTGAATATGCCTTGCTGCACCTGTACGGCTACGGCGTTTCGATTGAGGATATAAAGCAATTCAGACAGCTTGGCAGCAAAACACCCGGACATCCCGAATACGGACATACGGTTGGCGTCGAAGCGACAACCGGCCCTCTGGGGCAGGGCTTTGCAATGGCGGTCGGTATGGCTATGGCAAGGCAGCACATGGCGGCAAAGTTCAACAAAGACGGATTCAACGTGATAGACGGTTATGTTTATACCCTGATGGGCGATGGCTGCATGATGGAGGGAATAACCTCAGAGGCGGCATCGCTCGCCGGTGCACTCAAACTGAATTGCCTCATCGCCGTTTATGACAGAAACAAAATAACCATCGAGGGAAGCACGGACTGTACGTTTACCGAGGATGTGGGCAAACGCTTTGAGGCCTACGGTTGGGAGGTTAGGGAACTGCCCGACGGCGAGGATGTTGATGCGATCGAGGCCGCCCTCGATGCGGCAAAGGGCAGAAGCTGTCCCCAGCTTATCATCGTAAACTCAAAAATCGCACACGGAACAGCCAAAGAAGGTATGGCAAGCTCACACGGCTCACCCCTCGGCGATGAAAATATCAGATTGATGAAGGAAAAGCTTGGACTTGCGGATATGGAACCCTTCGCCGTTTCCGACGAGGTATATCAAAATTTCAAAGCACTTGCCGAAAAGGGTGCGGAGGCGCAAAGGAAGTGGGAGCGCACTCTCGAAGCCTACTTTGCACAGTATCCCGACATGAAGGCGCAGTGGCAGGCGTATCATTCGCCCGTTGACGGACTTGAAAATCTGTTCGAGCTGTGCAAATTCGAGGGCAAGGTTGCTACAAGGGCGGCATCGGGCACGGTTCTGAACAAGCTGGCGGAGCTTGCTCCGAATCTCATCGGAGGCTCTGCGGATCTTGCGCCGTCCAACAACACCGAGCTTAAGGGCATCCCGTTCATTTCGGCGGACGACTTCTCGGGAAGGAACATTCATTTCGGCATAAGGGAATTTGCAATGGCCGCTATCTGCAACGGAATGGCGCTTTTTGGCGGTATGCACACCTTCTGCGCCACGTTCATGGTGTTCTCCGATTATCTCAAACCCGCACTCAGGCTGAGCGCACTGATGCACCTGCCCGTTATATACGTACTTACGCACGACAGCATCGGCGTGGGTGAGGACGGACCTACGCATCAGCCGATCGAGCATCTGGCGGCTTTGCGTGCAACGCCGAATGTGAATGTGTTCAGACCGGCAGACGGGAACGAAACGGTTGCGGCATATATCTCGGCAATGAACTTTGACGGTCCGACGGCCATCGCTCTGTCGAGGCAGGGTCTTCCGACGCTTGCGGAAACGGGAATGGGTGCGCTCAAGGGCGGATACGTGCTGAGAAGGCCCGAGGGAACTCCCGACGTTATCCTCATGGCAACCGGCTCGGAAGTGGAGCTTCTTTACGGTGCGGCCGACATACTGGCAGAAAAGGGTTATAAGGCACAGCTTGTAAGTATGCCGTGTCTTGAGCTGTTTGACGCACAGGATGAGGAGTATAAGGAATCGGTATTGCCGGGAAGCGTTCAGGCAAGGGTTGCGGTCGAGGCGGCAAGCGACTTTGGCTGGCATAAGTACATCGGATTCGGCGGAAAAACGGTATCTGTAAATACCTTCGGCGCCTCTGCACCGGCAGGCAAGCTTTTCGCCATGTACGGGTTTACCGCCGAAAACGTTGCGGCAAAGGCCCTTGAAGCCATTGGCGAGGCAAGACGGTAAAAATCAAACAGTGCGTGGGGTGGCATAGTACTGCTTCCGTTCATGCTTAGAACATAATGTAAATAGAAAAACCACCCGAGGGGAAACGGATTTCGTTACTTCGGGTGGTATTCTTATAGGACGAAAAAAGGAGACCTTTTGACTCCTTTGCATTTAGATTATAGCATAAATCTCAACAAAAAACAAGCCTTGTTCACCCTGCGCAGCATTGATAAAATGTTGTAAAAAACGGAGGAGAGATTTTATGGAGATTTACCATCGTTCGCCAACAGCCGGGCTGAAAATTCTGGAGCCGCAGAGACCGAAAAATTTCGATAAGCCTCCTTGGGTGTATATGACAAAGCTTCTGCCGATGGCGCTCATGTACGGCGTGCGGAATTTTGAATATACCTACGGCTACACCAAGGACGGACAGATCTACCTTGAAGAGTATTTTCCGGATGCGCTCAAGACCATCTATAAGGGAAAATCAGCAAGTCTGTATCTGTGTGTCCCTGAAGAGAGTACCGAAACCGAGATACCAAACGAGCTGATTTCCGAAAAGCCCGTGGCGGTGCTTAGTGAGAAGCACATACCGGACGTTTACGATGCGCTTTTGGAGCAGGAACGTATTGGGAGACTGAAGATATACCGCCATGGAGAGCTATCGGAAGAGGTTCTGGATTGGATATTTCGCACTCAAAGGGATATTATCATCAAAAAACACTATCTTGACCAAAGCAGCCCTGCGGCGGAGTATATGAAGCAGCATTATCCAAGCAGCTGGGCAGCGGCAAAGGCACTGCAAAAAGCATCGGAGGAACCATAAGGCTGACGGCAAAGTATGCTCCGAAGCACTTTTGGTATATATGATAAAACTGTTTATCTATGCAAATTCGTGTGTTATAATTATCCTGATAACAAAATGGAGGAGTATGCGTATTGAATGACTGCGTGTACGCAGGTATATATGCGCTCGCAGTGTCGTACGATAGTTTTTACCGATATGATTGATTTATCCGCTTTGAACAGGGAACAAAGGCAGGCTGTTGAATGCCTTGAAGGCCCGTTGCTCGTGCTTGCCGGCGCAGGTTCGGGAAAAACGAGGGTTTTGACATATCGAATAGCCAACCTCATAGAGCACGGCGTACGTCCGTGGAATATTCTTGCGCTCACCTTTACGAACAAGGCGGCAAGGGAAATGCGTGAAAGGACGGAGAGCCTGGTTGGTGCGTTCGCGAGGGATATGTGGGTGATGACGTTTCACTCGCTCTGCGCACGGCTCCTGAGAATGGAGATTGAAAAGCTTGGGGACGGTTATGACCGCAACTTTGTGATATACGATGACGGCGATCAAATCAGCATAATCGAAAGCATACTCAAAAATTTTGGAATGGAGCCAAAGGAAAAGCGGCTGTACAAGGATGCGATCAGCGATGTCAAAAACAAGGGCATAGCTCCGGAGGATTATTTCGGAGCGCAATTTATGAACGCTGCGGGCAAGCTAAGGGTGTACAGGGAATACGAAAGCCGCCTCAGGAAAGCAAATGCGCTGGACTTTGACGACTTGATAGGCAAAACCGCCGAGCTTTTTGAAAGGCTTCCCGAGGTTTTGGAAAAGTACAGGGACAAGTTCAAATACGTGCTTGTCGATGAGTATCAGGACACAAACTATCCGCAGTACAGGCTGATTCAGCTTTTGTGCGCAGAGCACAGGAATATATGCGTTGTGGGCGACGACGACCAGAGCATATACGGCTGGAGAGGTGCGGATATACGCAATATATTGGAGTTTGAGCAGGACTTTTCCGGAGCAAAAGTGATACGGCTTGAGCAGAATTACCGTTCGACCGGCACGGTGCTCGAGGCGGCGAATGCGGTTATCAAAAACAATATGGGCAGGAAGGAAAAGAAGCTTTGGACAGAAAAGGGCATGGGAAGCAAGATAACCGTAAACTGCTTAAACGATGAAAGGCGTGAGGCGGAGTACGTCTGCCGCACGATAAACGAGGGTATAGCAAACGGAAAACGCTACTCCGATTTTGCCGTGCTGTACCGAATGAATGTGCAGAGCCGAATATTGGAAACGGTGCTTCTTTCGTACGGAATACCGCACAAGGTTTACGGCGGCCAGCGCTTCTATGAGCGCAAGGAGATAAAGGATATACTCGCCTATCTGCGTCTTGTGGCAAATCCTGCGGACGACGTAGCGCTGCAAAGGATAATCAATGTGCCGCCAAGGGGAATAGGCAGTACAACGGTCAAAACGCTTGCAGCAAGTGCCGCCGGGCAGCAAAAACCCATGCTCGTAATAGCGAAAAGCGGTGAGGGGCTTGAAAAAAGGGTAACGGACAAGCTCCGCCCGTTCACGGAGCTGATGGGTACGCTTTGCGAAAAATACGAAAGCGGCAGCGTCTATGAGCTTGCATCGCAGGTGGTGTTCCTGACGGGATACAGGGAATATCTCGCCAATGAGGGCAAGCAGGAGGCGAAGGACAGATACGACAACATACTCGAGCTTCTTGGCAATATCAAGGAGATCGAGGAGAGCATTTCCGAGGAAACGGACGGCTTGCAGGCGTTTTTGGAGAGCGTTGCGCTGATGTCCGATATAGACGCCATGCAGGACGACGAAAACGGCGTCGTATCGCTTATGACGCTGCACAGCGCAAAGGGACTTGAGTTCGACAACGTGTTCATAACGGGCATGGAGGACGGGATATTCCCTACGTCGCGCGCAACGTTCGAGCAAAGCGGAATGGAGGAGGAACGGCGCCTTTTCTACGTGGGAATAACGAGGGCAAGAGAAAAGCTGTATCTTCTGAACACGAATCAGCGAACGCTTTTCGGACATACCGGAATGAGCAAGAGCTCAAGGTTTTTGTTTGAGCTTCCGGAGCACATTATAGAGAATGAATCGGCATATAAAAAACGCTCCGCACCCGCCGAACCGTCATATTCAAAAGGCTACGGCATGAGTTCGTACAATCCTGTGACGGTTCAAAAGATATTTGAAAGAAGCTCGCAGGCTGCAGCAAAACCCGCGGCACCGAGAACTCCGTCCGAAGCAGGTACTTTTGAGGCGGGACAGAGGATAAGACACGAGAAATTCGGAGAGGGTACGGTGGTAAGCGTTATGGGCTCCGGCAACGCCACGCTTATAACGATAGATTTTAAGTCAGTTGGCGTTAAAAAGCTGGCAGCGGCATACGCCCCGCTTGAAAAGTTATGATGGACAGAATGAAAGAATTGGTCGGACTGCTGAATGGGTATGCAAGGGCGTACTATGTGGAGGGCAGTCCTGTCGTAAGCGATAAGGAATACGATGAGCTGTTTGACGAGCTTCTTGCGCTCGAGGCGAAGCTTGGCGTCGTGCTGCCGTCATCGCCTACCGTGAGGGTGGGCGGAGAGCCGGTTTCTACGCTGAGATCGCACAAGCATGAAAAACGGCTTTGGAGCCTTGACAAGATCAAGACCGAGGGTGAGCTTAATGAATGGGCAGCCCGATGCGAAAAGCTAAAGACCGAATATGAGCAGAGAACAGGCAGAAAGCTGCCGAAGCTTAGCTATGCGCTCGAATACAAGTTTGACGGCCTGACCATAAACCTCACGTATGATAAGGGCGAGCTTCAGCTTGCGGCGACAAGGGGAAACGGCATAACGGGTGAGGATGTTACCGAGCAGGCGAAAACCATCCGTGACGTTCCGCTTACCATACCCTTTATGGGACGCATGGAGGTGCAGGGCGAATGCTATATGAGGCTTTCGGTGCTGGAGGAGCTTAACTCAGTGGGAGAGGAAAGCCTGAAAAGCGCAAGAAATGCGGCGGCAGGCGCACTTAGGAATCTCGATCCGAAGGTCACGGCGAAGCGCAGGTTGTCGTGCTGCTACTACAACATCGGCTACATCGAGGGCAAAAAGTTTGAAACCCATGCGGAGGTGATAGAATTTCTGCGTGAAAACGGCTTTACCGTGAGCGACTTCATGAAGCTTCACAGCGATGTAGGCGAGCTGATGGAAAGCATAAATGCCGTTGGCAAGTTCAGAAACAGCCTCGATTTTCTGATAGACGGCATGGTTATAAAGGTGCTTGATACCGAAACGGCGGAAGCTCTCGGCTATACGGAGCGCTTCCCGAGGGGAGCGGTCGCATTCAAATTTCCCGCGGAGGAGACCACCACCGTTGTAAAGGACATTACCTGGGGCGTCGGGCGCACGGGTAAGCTCACGCCGCTTGCACATCTTGAGCCCGTGGAGCTTGCAGGTGCGACGATTTCAAAGGCAACGCTCAACAATATGGGCGATATTCTGCGAAAGAGGGTAGGCATAGGCGCAAGGGTTTTCGTAAGACGAAGCAACGACGTGATCCCAGAGATACTTTATTCCGTTGAGGGCGAGGAGGGCGAACCCATCGCAGCACCGGAAAAATGCCCTGCGTGCGGAGCTCACGTCGAACAGCGGGGCGCTCATATATTCTGTACAAACACGCTTGCCTGTCCGCCGCAGATCGTGGCGAGGCTCGTGCATTTTGCGTCCCGAGAGGCGATGAATATAGACGCTTTTTCCGACAAGACGGCGGAACAGCTCGTCGAGGTGCTCGGGATAAAGACCATACCGGAGCTTTACAAGCTTAAATATGAGGAGCTTATAAAGCTGGAAAAGTTTGCGGATGCAAAAACGGGCAAACTGCTTGCGGAAATAGAGAAAAGCAAGGATTGCGAGCTTGCGGCGTTTTTATATGCGCTCGGTATTCCGAACGTGGGTATAAAGACGGCAAGACTGCTTGCAAGGCAATTCGGCACTCTTGAGGGCGTTATAAATGCCGAAGTTGATGCGCTCGTTGCGATGCGTGATATCGGAAACACGGTGGCATCGTCGATAAAGGAGTTTTTTGGCGATGAATCCATAAAGTGTGCCGTGGACGAGCTTCTTGCACTCGGCGTAAAGCCAAAAAGCGAAAGCGGCGATATATTGGAAAGCCCCCTTGCCGGCAAGACGGTGGTTTTCACAGGAACGATGGTGAGGATGGACAGGAAGGCGCTTGAGGCGATGATGGATGATTACGGGGCAAGGGCCGCCGGAAGCGTCAGCAAAAAAACCGACTATGTGGTTGCCGGAGAGGCGGCCGGAAGCAAGCTGACGAAGGCTCGGGAGCTTGGGATAAAGGTGCTTTCCGAGGATGAATTTTTCGACCTGCTCGGTTTGTAAGGGCAGCGGGATTGGAGCAAAACGATGAGAACCGGAAAATTGGACAATGAAGTCTTAAATGACCTGATATTGAAAAAATACAGGCATATTCGCAGTGAGGTAAAGGGCTCGCCGATGATAGGCATGGACTGTGCCGCCGTGGATCTTGGCGGCAGACTTGCCGTGCTGTCAACCGACCCTATCACCGCCGCCGACAAAAACATAGGCAGGCTTACCGTCAATATAAGCTGCAATGATGCTGCTGCGGCGGGTGCGGAACCCATAGGTATGCTTGTAACGCTGCTTGCACCGCCGAGCATAACTTCGGAGGAGCTTGGCAGTATAGCGGATGAGCTTGCGGAGGCGGCGGTTGATGCAAACATAGACATCATAGGAGGACATACCGAGATAACCGAGAGCGTTACACGGGTTGTTACCTCTGCGACTGTGATTGCAAAATCGCTAACCGAAAAGTCGCTTGCATCCGCAAAGCTGCACAGGGGCGACAGTATAGTTATGACAAAGTCTGCAGGAATGGAGGGCGCTGCGATAGTCGCATCCGACTTTGCCGACAGACTGGGCGATGCGCTGACGGCGGAGGAGGTTGAATACGCAAAATCGTTCGTCAGGCGCATAAGCGTTGTTAAGGAAGGCATATATGCGGCGCTCAACGGGGCAAATGCCATGCACGATATAACCGAGGGCGGAGTATTCGGTGCGATATGGGAAATGGCGCAGGGTGCCGGATGCGGCGTGGTTGTCGATGTTGATGCTATACCCGTGGAGGATGTGACACGCAAAATATGCGCCGCAGCGGGACTTGACGTGTACAAACTCATTTCAAGCGGCTCGATGCTCATAGCCTGTCCCGACGGGGATGCTATGGTCGAGGGACTTAGGGAAAACGGCATAGAGGCTGCAGTTATAGGCAAAGCGGAGGGCGACGAGATAATAACGAAGGACAACCGTCCGATACTTCCGCCGCAGTCCGATGAGATTTATAAGCTGTTTTAGAATGTATAAACAAAGGATATTGGGTCTGAATTTATTTTACCGTTAAACTTGCTATCGGGAAACAGAATGTGTTATAATCAAATGATTATGGAAACTATGGAGGCGGCGTGTGATCAAGAGCATGACAGGATTCGGTCGTTGCACGGTTGAAGCTGATAACCGTGTGATAACCATAGAGGTAAAAAGCGTAAACCACAGATATTTGGAGACCTCTTTCAGAATGCCGAGAATTATCGGTTTTATAGAGGAGCCCATGCGCTCCTGCATACAGGGGCGAATAAGCCGAGGTCATGCGGACATATACGTTAGCTACAAAAACTTTCGAAGCGACTCAAAAATCGTAAATATCGACAAAACGCTGCTGGGCGCATATTTGAATGCGGCAAGGGAGGCGGCGGTCGAATTTGGACTTCGCGACGATTTGGCGCTTTCTTCGTCGCTCAGGCTTCCGGACGTTACGAGCATCACGGAGGGAGAAGAGGATACCGAGGCGGTTACAAAACTTGCTGTTTCTGCGTTCAACGGCGCACTTGATGGGCTTATAGAGATGCGAAGGCGTGAGGGCGAAAGACTGCATTCGGACTTCATCGCCTGCATCGAAAGGATAGAAGCCATTCATGCGGAGATCGAAAACCGGGAGCCGCAGGTGGTGGTCGAGTATAGGAATAAGCTCAAGGAGAGGCTTGACAACCTGCTCGGCGATGTGAAAATCAGCGAGGACAGGCTCGCCGTGGAGGTTGCGGTCTTTGCGGACCGTGCCAGCATCCATGAGGAAATCGTCAGAATAGTCAGCCATATACGGGAGATAAGGGAGCTTTTAACGAGTGACGGGCCCGTGGGCAGAAAACTCGATTTTCTTGTACAGGAGCTGAACCGTGAGTTCAATACGATAGGCTCAAAGGCGAACGACAGCACCATCTCGGCAAACGTGATCGATGCAAAGGCGGAAATCGAAAAGCTGAGAGAGCAGATACAAAATATTGAGTGACGGGGGATGACAATGCAAAACAATCGTGAAGGACTATTGATAGTTATTTCCGGACCGTCCGGAGTAGGCAAGGGAACGATTTGCAAGATCATACTCGAGAGGAATAAAAACGCAAAGCTTTCCGTTTCCGCAACGACAAGGCAGAAGCGTCAGGACGATATTGAGGGCGTCAATTACTTCTTCAAAACGAAAGAGGAATTTGAGCGCATGATCGAGAACAACGAGTTTCTCGAGTATATGCAGGTTTTCGGCATGAACTATTATGGCACGCCGAGAGCGTTTGTTGATGAAGAGCGCAGAAACGGGCATGACATAATACTGGAGATCGACGTTAAAGGTGCAAAAAAGGTGAAAGAGCTTTGTCCCGATGCTGTGCTGATATTCATTGCTCCGCCTACTATGAGCGACATAAAAACGAGACTTCTCGGTCGGGGAACCGAGTCTCAAAGCGAGATCGAAAGGCGCTTTAACGAGGCATTTTTTGAGATCGGTCACATGGAGCAATATGATTATATCGTAGTCAACGACGTTATCGAAAAGGCGAGCAAGGCGATCCTCGATATAATCGAAGCGGAAAAATGCCGCACCAGCAGAAATGATGAGTTAGTAAAAAGATTTAAGGAGGTTATTGAGTCTTATGATGAATCGTCCGCCGGTAAATGAGCTTGAACAGAAGGTTGGATGCCGCTATGCGTTGGTAACCGTGGTTGCAAAGAGGGCAAGGCAGATAATGCAGAATCCCGATGTTGACTCCGGCATAAAGCCCGTGTCGGCAGCCATTGAAGAGCTTTATGAGGAAAAGCTCAAGATAAAGAACGTTGGAGAATAATTTGTGAAAAGCGGGCTTTCCGAAACGGGAAGCCTAATTTCATAGAAGGAGTTATATGTACGCACGGGTGATCGTCGATATAGCGAATGCAAACGTTGACCGCACGTTCCATTATTTGGTGCCCGAGGGGATGGAAGTCCTGCCCGGGCATAGAGTGATGGTTCCTTTCGGTGCGGGCAATCGCCGAACGGAGGGGTTTGTGATCGAAATTACCGACGAGCTGCCGGAAAAAAACTTTGAAATAAAGCCGATACTCGGCACGATGGAGGCGTACACAGTCCTGCTGCCCGAGCAGCTTGAGCTTGCCGAGTGGATACAGGCGAATTACAGATGCCTGTATGTTGATGCGCTCCGGCTGATGATACCCGCACAGCTAAGGGGAGGCAGGGTGAAGGAAAAACGCATAAAAACGGTGCGCCTTGCCGACGGAATGGACATTGAGAGCATGCGAGAGCTGCTGATGACAAAAAAAGGAAAGGTGCGCTCGCCGATACAGCTTGAAGTCGTTGAGCTGCTCAATCGGCTGAACACACCCATGAGCCTGACGGATATTTATGGGTTTATACCGAATTCCCAGACCGCTGTCCGAAGCCTTACGGAGAGAGGAATACTTATTGAGGAGGGCTTTGTAACCTTCCGCTCGCCATATACCGAAAGCGTGCAGGGGGACACCGCCCTTGTGCTGAACGATGGGCAGAGGGCGGCGCTTGACGGGATCAAAACGGGACTTGAAAAGCGCAGTGGCGTATATTTGCTGCACGGCGTCACGGGAAGCGGAAAAACCGAGGTTTATATGAATGCGATTGCCGCAGTTACCGCCGAGGGAGGCACGGCCATCACACTTGTTCCTGAAATATCGCTTACACCGCAGACGGTTGACAGATTCAAACGCCGCTTCGGCGATACCGTGGCGGTACTGCACAGCAGGCTGAGCGCCGGCGAAAGATACGACGAATGGCGGCGGATACGGCTCGGAAAGGTCAAGGTGGTGGTGGGAGCGAGAAGTGCGCTCTTTGCGCCGCTTGAGAATTTGCGCCTGATAATAATCGATGAGGAGCATGAGCCAAGCTATCAATCAGAAAAGGCACCCCGATACATTGCCTCCGAGGTGGCGGCAAAAAGATGCAGGCTGTCCGGAGCGGTGCTGGTTCTTGCGAGCGCAACGCCGTCCGTGCCGGATTATTTCAAGGCAAAAAGGGGCAGATATGCCCTGCTTGAAATGCCGGAGAGAATATCCAATATCCCGATGCCGCACGTGGAAACGGTCGATATGCGAAACGAGTTCATGGAGGGCAATAACAGCATATTCTCCGCAAAGCTGTATGAGGAACTCAAAAACTGCCTTGAGGCGGGGGAGCAGGCGATACTGTTTGTAAACAGGCGAGGCTATTCTACGTTCGTATCCTGCAGGGGCTGCGGAAGCGTTATTAAGTGCGACCGATGCGATGTTTCGCTGACATATCATAAGCTTGAGGGTGTGCTGAAGTGCCACTATTGCGGAAGGGTAATGCGCCTTCCGAAGCTCTGTCCCGAATGCAGCAAGCCCTACCTGAAATACTTTGGCATCGGCACACAGCAGGTGGAGGAACAGTTTATTAAGACCTTCCCCGGGTACGCCTGCCTGCGGATGGATACCGATACCACGACCGGCAAAAACTCGCACAGGGATATTTTGAAGGCGTTTGAAAAAGGCGAGGCGAGCGTGCTTATCGGCACGCAGATGGTCGCAAAGGGGCTTGACATACCCAACGTAACACTCGTTGGAGTTATTGCGGCAGACTCTATGCTGCATATTCCTGATTTCAGGAGCTGCGAAAGAACATTCCAGCTTATTACTCAGGTGGCAGGCAGGGCGGGGCGAAAGTCAAAGCAGGGGCGGGTTATACTGCAGACCTATTCGCCAGAGCATCCGGCGATAGAGTTTGCATCAAAGCACGATTATTGCGGATTTTACGAATATGAGATAGAGCAAAGGCGCAGAGCGATGTTTCCGCCGTATTCGCTGTTTATGCGTGTGCTGTTCACCTCGGTCGATGAACAGACGGCGGAGCAGCTTTCCGAAGAGGCGGCGGAGGGCATACGCAGGGCGCTTGAGAGCGTTATAGCGAAAAACGGCGGCAGCAGAAGGGAAGTACTGCTTGTGCTTGCTTCTCCTTCGCCCGTGAAGAAAAGACAGGGGGAATACAGGTATCAGGTACTTATAAAGCTTGCCAGAACGAAGAATGCCCCCGATATGATAGATGCCGTTTATGATTACATGGCAAAGAAGGATCCGCACGGACTTTCGGCGATACAGATAAATCCCAACGATATGTTTTGATATAAATAAGCAGCTCCGACAAAAGGCGCTGCTTGATTTATCGTATTTTTTCCACGAAGGGTGAGTTTCCCGTCAGCCGACACGCAGCTCCGCCAATATGACCTCGGGACGGTTATTTATACGCACGGGGAAGGCACTGTTTCCTATGCCGCGGCTTATTATCATGTTAGTGTCGCCTTCGGCAAAAAGCCCTGCATCGTATTTTGGAAAAAAGCCCTGATCGGGCGTGAACAAGCCTCCGACAAAAGGAAGCCTTATTTGTCCACCATGGGCGTGACCGCTGAATATTAAGTCTATATCGGCCTCAGTATACAATTCAAAAAACTCCGGACGGTGGGAAAGCAGTATGCTGTACTCGCCGTTTTTGCTTTTGATATTGTTTAGGTGCGCCCTTATGATAGCATCTTCTGGGGAAATGTAATTTCCCATTGAATGGTAACCGGCAAAGTCTGGGTCCGCCAAACCGAGCAAAGCGATGGACGCTCCCTCCTTCTCGATGGTAACACGCTCGTTTTGCAGCACGACAACGCCCAAAGCCATCAGCCTCGCCTTGAGCTCACGATACTCGGGAAGCCGTGCTTCATGATTGCCGGGGACGTAGAAGCATGGGGAGATAGCCATTGCTTCTTCGGCAAAATGCAGCGCAGCCTCAATATTCGTTCTGCGTGAATCCACTAAATCGCCGGTTATAACGATAATATCCGGCTTTGCCTCGTTCAGCATGTCGAGCAGTTTTTCGTTGCCCCTGCCGATTTGGGTGTTGTGGAGATCGGAAATATGGGCAATGCGGCAGCCGTCGAATTCGGTCGGCAGCCTTTCGCTTATTACGGTGTACGGGGTGAGTTCCAACGCCTTGTTGCCCCAGATGACCCAAACGGAAAGCGCCGTCAAAACGACAGCGGTGAGGACACATAATATTATAGAGCGTTTCTTTTTCACAGTCATCAAAACACCTGTCGGTATAATTTGCAGCACCCATGCTTTTTTTGTGGGCGCATGAATTTTGCACGGCGTTTTTGCTTTATTACGGCAGCTTTCTTCCGCAGTTGTTGCAGTATTTAAAATCGCCGTCAACGGCCGCACCGCAGTACGGACAGAATTTGTTGTCAAAATCGGTCGTTTGCGTGTGCGCACTTTGAGGCGCTCCGAAACGCATATTCAATGGATCGGGCTCCTCATTTCCGTCGGTTATGTCGAACGCAGAGTAGCGGTTTTTGCCTGATGCATTTTTGAAATTATAGACCGTTATGGCGATGGCTATGCCCGTCCAGATAACGCCGAACAGGGCGAAAATGCCGCTTATCTGAGATGCCAGAATCGTCCAAATGATACCGAAGCCTATCATGGCTATCCCCACAATACCGCCCAACATCGAAGGCCCCCTGCCGGGTTTAATGCTCTTCATTTTGCTGCCCTCCTTTTTAAAGAATCTCTCTCAGCTTGTCGAGAAATGCTTTTTCGCCGACGGTGTTCACCTTGAAAAACGTCGCCTGACTTCCGCCGGATGTGATTGCAGACAGACATATTGGTCCGCTGCCGCTTTGAAACAGCGTAATGTTCATGCTTACACGATTGCCGCCGAAATAGCTGTACCTTTCAAACACACGTACACTGCATCTTGCGGTCTCGCCGTAAAAATCGCTGGCGTCCTCCAGCGTTGCCGATATGCTTCCGCTGAGGATCCCACTTTCTATCCGATGAAGTATTTGGTTAAAATCTCCGTACAAAGTATGTTCCAGTTTTGCCACGTCAGTTTACCTCCTTATTCAAAATCGAGCATCGCACGTGCAATATCAAATTTGAGCGATGCGTATTTTTCATCGGTTGGCATATCGAGTGCAACGATCACGAGGCGTTCGTCCTCGGGGGCAACGTTTACTCTGTAGCCGACAAACCACGATATGGCACGGGTTTTGGAATTGTCCATCTCTGCGGTTCCCGTCTTTCCGGCTATGGTATAGTTTTTTACCCTGAGGGGACGCCCCGTACCGTTGTAATCGGGGCTGACAACGTGCTCGAGCATAGGGGTCAGCTTGTCGATGATATAGTCCGAAACGACGTCCTCACGCCAAACCGAGGGAATGTGCTCCCAAACGACCTCGCCCATATCCGAATCGCCGGAGTGAAGTGCTCTGACGATATACGGCACGGGTATGTCGCCGCCGTTGGCGAATGCGGAAAACATGGCGGCTGCCTGCAGCGGAGTTACGAGAAGCTCTGCCTGTCCGTACCCCATATCTGCAATCATACCCTTAGTAACTTCTTTATCTTTGTTTACAAGGTTGGGCGAGGAAACGCTCAGGTCGAAGTCAATGGCTTCGTCGAAGCCTATTTTCTCCAGATATGCCAAAAAATTATCCGCACCGACCAGCAAAGCGGCGTTCGCAAAGTAGATATTGTCGGAATGTATCATGGCATTGTGCAAATTGAGAGGCGTGCTTCTTACCTTTACCTCCGCACGCTTTATGGCGTGCCATTCCCATGGACCGTGTCCTATGGGCTTCCAATAGTCATCTACTATCTCCTCCGAAAAAACGTAGTCGGTGGTGATGGCGTTGTTGGAAAGCGCAGCGGCGGCGGTAAAGGGCTTCAATATCGAGCCCGGGGGATAGGCGTAGCGTGTGGCCTTGTTGAGAAACGGCGAATTGGGCGCATTTTTGATCAGATTTACCCTTTCCTCGCTGCTGCCGGACGTCATAATGTTAAGGTCAAACGTCGGATACGACGCCATTGCCTGAATTTCACCCGTTTTCGGGTTCATAACTACCACAGCGCCGGAGGTTTTTTCGCCGAAAAGCGTGTGCTCCATAACCTCGTCGAGACGAAGCTGCAGGGGCATATTTATGGTAAGCTCGATGTCACGACCGTTAATTGCGTGCCTGGTGAAAATGACGCTCTTTCTTTCTCCGGCCTCGCTTTTTATGTAATAATAATAGCCGTCTGCACCTCGAAGCTCCGCTTCATACTTGCTTTCAAGTCCCGAAACACCCACAATGGAGTCGTCGGTATAAAGCCCCATATAGCTTTCCCGCCCTTCGTTGAGACTGTCCTTCCTTTCGGGGGATATTGCGCCTATATAACCAATCGTCTGGGCGAGCGTTTCCGCATACGGATAGCTGCGTGTTTCGCCGAAACTGCCGCTGTCCATCAAAATGCCATCCACGAGCAAAAGATTTTCCTCGGTAAATTTGTCGAGCTTGCTCGGGTGAAGCTGTACGATTATCGCAAGATCGTTGTAGGCTTTGTCCAAGGCGGCTTCCACTTCCTCGGGGGATATTT
>JAEDJH010000071.1 GCA_016296415.1 Clostridia bacterium
TCAGGTCGCCCCCTCACACAGGGGGCGTGGATTGAAATTCACTGCGATATGCAGGGTTGAAGCTGATGACAGTCGCCCCCTCACACAGGGGGCGTGGATTGAAATTCGATCTCTCTGAGGGTTGTGTCCACGAAGCTCCATGTCGCCCCCTCACACAGGGGGCGTGGATTGAAATTTCAACCTTTGCAATGGTATCGTGGGAAACTCCGGCAGGTCGCCCCCTCACACAGGGGGCGTGGATTGAAATGGCTAAGATTGACCACGGCATTCCTGGTTTTGGATATCCCATTGGCGGAATCAATGAGAAGGATACATCCATCAAGTTTGCTGAGTGTATCGAAGGACGACTCTTGAACGCGGGCGTAAAAGGTGTTAGATTAGCCTTAGAACTCGACTATATATGCAGCACAAAGCGCAGAACTTCTTCGGATTTATGCGGTGGTAGCATTAAAATTGAGCCATTGTGCCATTATCCAACGCACAGGCTGTGGAATGACTATATAGAGAAATGACTTTTATGCAGTCATGTGTCTTGATTTGCCCGCAATCGGCACGCCCCCACCCCTTTTTTGAAGCTTCCCTTTATCGCATTGAATCCGTCGCCAAGCAAACATCAACAACAAAAGCCCCCTTTGAGGCACACTCCGTAAGGAAGTGTGCCTCAATGATATCCGTTCCTCTGCGGAACGGGTGATATACCTTTGGTATGATATCGCTCTGCGAGCGATGATATATGCCTGCGGCATATTAAGGAACGGATATTATATCATGTTTTCACGAAGGGAAAATATATCATGCGGCGAAGCCGTATATCATATCGCGTCAGAGATATATCATTCTTTACGCACCGAAAAAACGATCGTTTATTTTCGGCAAGCATTTACCTTTCTCAAAGTATGTAACCCACTATGACACTTTCAAAAACCGAAAGTGTCATTTTCTCTTTGTATAGAAAAACGGAGACTACTTCTTTACGAAGTGTCTCCGTTTCGGGGAGCTTTTTTGCATCATTCAGCTTATACCCCCCTCAATACCCCACCATCACGCCGAAAAGCAGCACGAGCACGGAGACGGCAAACAGCAGAAGCTGCAGCTTCCACGTCCATTTGAGCCACTTCCAGTAGGATACGTTCGCCATCGACAGCCCGATGAGCAGCACGGGATTCGTGGGCAATATCACGTCGGTAAACCCGTCCGCCATGCAGTAGGTCAGAATAACGAGTGCGGGAGAAATGCCCAAAGCGTTGGTTATGGGCAGAATTATAGGCATTATCAGGAATATCTTTGCCGACGCCGAGCCGATGAAAATCTGTAAAAACAGTATCAGCGCATAAATCAGAAGAATGGTGACAAACTTGCCCTTTCCCGAGAGGAGCTGCATCGCCGTGTGCATCACCGTGTCGATGACGCCGCTTTCGTCCATGACCAGCTTTACCGAGGAGGCGAGGGCGATCATGGCAACTGCAGGGAGCATGGCGGCGGCGCCGCTGAGGAAATACCTTAAAACGGGAGCGAAGCGACCGCAGACGAGCCGTCCGGCAATGAGTCCCGATATAAGGAAGCTTGCCGCCAAAATGGGTATGGCAAGGCCGGAGATCGCCCGTATGCAGGCGATGGACACCAAAAGTACGCCCTGTATCAGGAAAAAGACGGCATAGATGCGGAATATCCTGCGCTGTCCGCCGGACAGGTCCTCCTCCTGCCCTATGAGGTTCGAGCGCCGTTGCAGGTCCGCCTCATAGGTGGGGGAATATTGCGGATTCAGGCGTATTTTTTTCAGATACCCGAGCAAAAATGCAGAGAGGATAAGATAAACGATAATGAAAAACACCGCCCTCAGCCATGCGCCGGAGGACACGTGTATGCCCGCTATCTGCGCCGCCGTGCCGACGGAGAACGGATTTGTTATGGCGGCGGAAAAGCCGAAGCACGCCGCCATGAGGCAGGCGCCGAGCCCGACCATGGTATCCAGCTTCATAGACAGCATGAACACGATTATAAGCGGCAGGAGGGTCACAAGCTCCTCGAACATACCGAACAGACTGCCAAAGAGCATGAAAATCAGCACCGTTATGCAGACGGCGGGGGTACTGCGGTCACGCAGGCGGCGCATGATATAGACGATAAAGGTCTTTATGCCGCCCGTTTTGTCCAAAAGGTTGAATACGCCGCTCATAACCAGCAAAAAGATACTGATCATAATTATTGTGACGGCGTCCTCCGATGCAAAAACCCTGACGGGCGCAGTGAGTATGCGCCAAACCGCAATGCCTTCGACCGTCCCCTCACGATACGTGCCCGGGATTATGTTGCCGTCAGCGTCCCTGTCGAACGCCCCTTGGGGGATGAAGTAGGAAAGCGAGCCGCTAAAAAGCAGCAGCACAAGCAGTATCGCCGTTACCGCCAGAAAGGATCTGACGCTGATGCCGGAATACGCCTTTTCCTTTTGTGCGGTTGATTTTTCTTTCGTAAGGATAATGATTCCCCCCCTTTTTTTATTCGGCAGCCCTTGCGGCCTCATCGTGCAGTATCATGGACGCCATGTACCAATCCACCGCCGAGCGCTTCTCCTCAGGCACAAAATACAGTATTTGAGTACCGTCGTATATTTCAAAATTCTCGCCCGCACCGAAGAGCAGCCGGTAAATGCGCTGTACGGAAAAATGAAGCTCCGCAGCTTCGCCGTCCATTGTGCCCGAGTATGTAAGACCGCTCCGGTTCAGCGTGCAAACGCCGTATCCGCCGTGTCGGGTGAGGCTCCTGCCGTTGCCCGGGAGACGAAGCTCCACCTCGGATGACAGCGAATAGTCCGCATTTTCGGCAATTTCCGCCTCAAAAAGAGACTTTTGCCAATCGTACCACTCCAAAAGATTTTTGAACCGAAAATCCCCCGTGAAGCCGTATCGGTCGTCAAGAGAGGTAAGATAGCCGCAGTGCTCGCAAAATACCTTGCTTCCTTTTGTGGAGAGGGTATGCTTTTTATTGCAAAGCGGACATACCGAAAGTATGTTTTCAAGCCCCTCGGCGATGTTTCCTGACCTGTAGCGGATATTGGGACGCTGCTCGAGCCAGTCAAATTCGTCATAGTAAAGCCGCTGTTCGACGGCGTGCTTAACCTGCTCGGGGGTAAGGCTCCGTACCTGCTCCGCCGTGAACAGAATATCCAGCTCCGCCTCGACCACCGCACCCCTGCGGAAGCCTCTGCCCCACTTGGGATCGGCAAAATAGTCGCCGTGTATCTTTACGGTATATACGCTCACGCCCGCCTTTTTGATGAAGGCATGGGTGCTGTCCTGAATATCCTCGAACCTGCCTGCGGTGGACAGCCTTGCTTCGGGCATCATGGCAAGACAGTTTTTCTCCTTCAGCACCGTAAGGCAGTTTTTGGCGTTTTCCAGATCCGCCGCAAACATACTCTTTGGGAACGCTCCGACGGTGCGCAGCAGCCAACATAGGATATTATGATAGAAATACAGCCTTGCCACGATAAAATTCGGCTTGAATTTTCTAAGCAGCGCCGCCGCATATATAAAGTCTATAAATGAGCCGTGATTGCACAGGATGAGGGACGGCATTTCGGGTGCGCCGACCTTGCTGACCGCCTTTATGCGCACGCCGCAGAGGAATAAATATGCCCGTGCCGCATAATACACGACGCCCATAACGAAGCCGTTTACGTCGCGCACCTTGGTTGGCTGCGCCTTTTTGGGTGCGGCGGCATAGCTGTTCAGTTTTGCAAACAGGACGTCCTTTTTAATAAACATGACCGTCACCGCAATGATAAGCACCGCAAAGATGCAGACCGTGACCACCCAATTTGACGCTATCGTCATATATCCGAGGCTGACGCCGATGCACACCGAGGGCAGTGCGCCGAGCATCATTACCGCAATATACCGCCGATAGGGCATGCCCATGCTTGCCGCAAAAAAGCATATCATGCCGTAAGGAATGGCCGGCAGGAAATAGAGAATAAAAATAAATAGGACAGCCTTGCCGGAACGTGCGATTTTCTCAAGATCCAGATTCAGCTTTTTGATGAAGTAGCCCCGCAGCCTGTCGCCGAAGATATTTTGCAGCATATAAATAAGGGTGCTCCCGAGCAGAACGCCTGCCATGCAGCACAAAAGCCCCACGGGGAAGCCGAACGTAAAGCCGGCAAGCACCTGAACCGGCTCTGCGGGGAAAAATGTGCAGACAACCTGCAGCGCCGCCAAGGCGGATATGACGATATATCCGCGCCAGCCGAAGCCCTTGAGCTGTGTTATCAGCTCCTCATTGGAGAGATCTTCCGTAAAAAGGCTTTTCAGGAGATCAAAATTGCCGCCGGAGAGTGCAAGCAGCGCCAACAGCACCAAAACGACCGTCACGCCGAGTGCAAAAATCAGCTTTTGTTTGGTCTGTTTTTGAAGTGTCATTTTGCGGACCTCCTCTCGACGTACATTTACCGTTTATTTTAACAAAATTCGATTAAAAGCACAACCCGAAAGCCTTTCCAAGGAAAGAATTTTCATGCGGGGATGAAAAGGTGATTTTCGGAGCGAGGGGCGTGGGGGCGGCGGCGTGCCGTGCGAAGCACGGCCCCCACGGCGGAGCCGTGGGCAGCAGCCGCAGGCTGCGCCGCCGCCCCCACCCCCCTCATTTTCACCGAGCCCCTCCCAAGCGACCGCCGGTCATAAAAGGGCGCATACGCATGACCGCCCCAAAGGGTCTTCGCATTAAAAAAAGCACCGCCAAGGCAGTGCGTGCGATATTTTTGCTTCCCGACAAAAAGCCTGCCGAATCGAATCCGGTGCTATCAGATGCCGAGCCTATACAGCCTTTGAAGCCGAGGCTCAAGATAGGTGTCGATCTCCTCGACAAATTCCCACCCGAACTTTTCATAAAGCCCGCAATGTGCGGTAAACAGGAACAGCTCCTTCAATCCGGCTTCCTCTGCGCTTTTTCGAACGGATGAAAGCAGTATCCGCCCGTAGCCCGCCGATCTGTAGTTTTTGTCGATATAAACGTTTGCAAGCCATGGATAAATATCCGGACGCACAAAAAGATCCCCGTTGGTGAACTGATACATGCCGATGAGGTTTCCGTTCAGAAACAGACCGAATGTCTGAGGGAGCCTGTCTGTCCCGAAGCTGTGCGAAAGATAGCAGCCAACCGCCTCTTTGGAATAGCCCTCCTTTTGTCCCCACCAGCCGTACATCCATTCCGTCAGCATTTGCAGATTGCTTTGATCGACCATTCTTCCGATCTCGACCGAATCACACATAGCTTCCTCCCCACTTTCCTCATTATCCGAACGAGTTTACCATAAATCCTTTGCAAACACAACGGCAGGCG
>JAEDJH010000072.1 GCA_016296415.1 Clostridia bacterium
CGGTTCGGGATTTACGATAAAGCACGGCATGGGGGCTTACGAAGCCCCTGCACACAAAATGCCCGTTTTATGCGGCACTTTTGCACTTGTACCGCATTTTGACATGGGTTATACTGTAAACGATGGGAAAGTGGCTCAAAGCGAAGGCTTCGGGTCGCTTTTTTGTTTGGGGCGGCTTGACTGCCCTTGCCCCCTTCGGTGCAGCGCGAATAGCGCACGCAAAATCAACCTTGCTTCCGTTCGGATAGAGTTTTCGCCGGAAAATCATTCCTGCCGATCGTTCCACGTGGAACATTTCCACGGAGAACATTGCGGTGCTTTCTGAGGAGCTTTAGCCTGTTCCACGTGGAACATTTCCACGTGGAACATTTCCACACGGAAAGTGTACGGGCGTTTCCTGCGGAAGCGTTTATGTGTTTCCCCCTGCGGTGCGCCGAGGGGCTTTTATTATTTTACGGAGGAAAGTTATGGACAACAGGTTATTTGAAAGGTACGAAAGCCCTGCGACCGACGCCGGAGAAGGCGGCCTTGCGGCAAGGCCCGATGCACCCGAGGGCGAAGCCGCCATGGAGCAGTCGGATGACCCCGACGTGCGCTATGCCGACGAGATACGGCAGAGGGCGGAGCGTCTGGGCATGGAGCTGATAGGGCGCATTGCGGCGGAATTCGGCATATCCGAGTATGAGGCATCGGCGCTGTCGGACGGCTATATGCCCACGGGCGTGGACGAGATAAGCCGCCGTGCCGCCAAGACGCTCGTAGAGATGCAGAGCGAGGGACTTTTGAAGTTCAGCCCCGAGGAGTATATCGGGGACGAGGAGTTTGCGGAGCTTCTGCGTGAGGTTTCACCGAGGGCGGCGGTAAGGCTGCTTGAGGAAAGAAGGCACGGCAGAAAGCAGCAGGAGAGCATTGACAATGCGCTCAGGCTCCTTGACAGATTAAAGCGCAACCAGAGCCTGCCGAGACCGCTGAGGGCGAACACGCCTGCGTCGGGCGAGAGGGATTATCGCAGCATGAGCGATGAGCAGTTCAAGAGGCTCCGTGACGGCTACCGCAAGGCCGCCGCTAACGGAGGAAGAGTAAGACTTTGAGAAACGAGAGGGCGGGGGGGGCTCCGGCTCAGCGAAGCTGAGCCCGCCGGCGGAGCCGGCTTGGCTCCGCGCGGAGCGCGGAGCGAGCCGCCCCCCCCAACCGACTACAACACGAAAGGAAATTTAGAAAATGAGTATCAACACAACCGCAACAACCGCAAGCACCACGCTCCTTAACAAGAGCTTTTACGACCGCCAGCTTCTGGAAAGCGCAAAAACACGCTTTGTTCATCAGAAGTTCGGACAGCACCGTTCCATTCCCAAAAACAACGGCAAGAGGGTAGAGTTCCGCCGTTGGGATCTTTTTGACCCGAGCGTTGACGGAAACACCCTTACCGAAGGCGTTACCCCCGAGGGTCAGAACCTTTCGCAGTCGAGCGTCGAGGCGGAGGTATCCCAGTACGGCGCATACGTCGAAGTCAGCGATATGCTCGACCTTACCGGCTATGACAAGGTTATAGCGGACACGGCGGAGCTTCTCGGCGAGCAGCTCGGTACGGTGATCGAGTGGGTGACGAGGGACGCAATGTGCGGCGGAAGCAACGTGCAGTACGCAGGCACGAACGCAAGCCGCAGCACCATCGTATCCGCCGACAAGCTGACCGTGAACGACATAAGAAAGGCCGTCCGCAGCCTGAAAAAGGCGAAGGCACGCCCCTTCTGCGAGGAGGGCAGAAAGCCGCACTTTGTCTGTATATGCTCACCCGAGGCGACATACGACCTGCAGAGCGATACGCTTTGGCAGGACGTTTCCAAGTATTCCAACGCCGAGCAGATATATTCCGGCGAGATAGGAAGGCTTTTCGGAGTGGTTTTCGTGGAAAGCACCGAGGCGAAGATATACAGGCAGAGCGTGCATAATGCCGTAAGCGCTCAAACCACCTCCTCGACTACGTTCGTGCTGAAGAACGCTCCGACCGAGGCGGAGGCGGAGTATCTTTCCACCCCTTCGGCAAAGCTGATGATCGGCACGACCGAATACACCCTTGCCGCAAGCAATCCCTTTAACGCCGCCACAAGGACGGTAACGCTTTCCGCAGCGGCTTCGCTTTCGGCAGACGCCATCGTTTATACCACGGATGCGGGTGCGCTCGACGACACCACCAAGGAGGCGGCGGAGGTTCACGCAACGCTCGTTTTCGGCAAGGACGCATACGGTGTTGTTGACGTGAACGGCAGGGGCGCAATGCAGACCATAATCAAGCCCCACGGCAGCGCAGGCTCCTCCGACCCGCTGAACCAGCGTGCGACCGTCGGCGCAAAGGTCATGGCATATACCGCCGTTATCCTTAACGACCCCTGGATAGTAAGGATAGAGCACGGGGTAAGCAAATAAAAAAAGCCCGTCGGGAGCAATAAAATTACGGGATAAGTCCGTAACAAAGGCGTAAAAGCGGCGGGGAGGTCATTGTCGGGCGTTTTGGCACGCAGACGGGCGTCTCCGCTGCTTACATTCGGGATACGGCTTTCAGCGAAGCCGTGGAAAGGAAAACACATGAGTATATTTACAAGGCAAGGCCGGAGCAAAAAGCAGGAATTGCGGACGGTCTCCGACGCTTCAAGGGACAATACGGGCGGTGCGCAGGAGAGAAAGCGCGGGGCGGCTGAACACGCCCGATATGGTGACAGTGCCGCTGCGAGCGCCGCATCGGGCGGCACGAAGAGGAAAAGACCGTTCAAAAGCGTCGATTTTGGCGGCACGGCGCCGGGGAGGAAAGCCCCGAGAGCAGGGCTGAACGGCGGCACGGGCGGCTATTTTGCAGGCGTAAATTACGCAGGCGTAAGCAACACAGGCGTGAATAACGCAGGCGTTAATAACGCAGACGTAAATAACGCCGGCGTAAGCAACACAGGCGTAAATAACGCCGGCGTAAACTACGCCACGAATGCCTCGGGCGAGGCGCCTTCGTCAGCAACGGCGGAAAGCTCGCTTGCGGAGCAGCTTGCGGCGCTTTTGGGCAATGCGCTCAGCGGTTCGGGCGGCTATGCCAACACAGGTGGCTATGCCAACACAGGCAGCGTGAGCGTGCAGGCGCCGGACTATGACAGCCTCGTGGAGCTTTTTGAGGCGTATCTTCGCCCGACCTACGACAGGGCGATAGAAAACAGGCAGGCGGCGGCGCAAACGAGCATGGCGGAGCTGGATGCGGACGCATATTCGAGGGGGATGGGTGCATCGACCTTCGTAAGCTCCATGAGGGAGAGGGAGCAGGACGATATGAACAGCGACATTGCGATGCTTGAAACCGAGTACGCCAGCGCACTTTCCGAGAAGCTTTACGAGGCGATGGCGGCATATTCAAAGCTGAAGTTGGAGGCGGATATTTACAACGCCGAAAACGCCCTTTCCGCCTCAGGCACGGGAAGAAGCACGGGCAGAAGCTCCGGCAGGGGCAGCGGCAAGACCGGCGCCACAAACAGCGGCACGGGAATGTCGGGAAAGGTGAAGTTCGGCTTTGACGAATGCAAGTCGCTTTTGGGCAAATTCAGCACGTCGGAGCGCTACGACTTTTTCATGAGCGGCGACCCGTACTGGAAACAGATGCGAAGCGAGATGATAGAGGCGATCGGCAGGGACAGGTTTGAATACCTGAAGGACAGCTATTTCGGCGGCGCACACGGACGCCATACAAACAGGGATGTGATCAGATGAGCGAGATCAAAAAGAGCTTTCCCGTGATGCTTGACATGAAGCGAAGCGCCTCCAACAGGGAGTTTGAGCTGGTCGAGGGCGACACGGGCAACGAGATAACCGTCACGCTCAAGGACGACGGGCAGGCGGTTGACCTTACCGGCTGCAGGGTGCTGGCGGTGTTTTCAAAGTCGAACGGCACCTCCAGCCAGGACAGCGAGGCGGGAAGCCTCATCGTAAGCGGAAACACGGTGACTATTCCCGTATATGCGGCGTCCGTTGCGCCGGGGCTTGTCGAGTGCGAGCTGCAGGTGTATTCGGGCGAAAACAACGACACGCTCGTGACGAGCGCAAAGTTCAATTTCAAGTGCAGGCGAGGCATTCTTAACGCCGACACGCTTGAAAGCACGGACGAATATCCCCTGCTTGTCGGGCTTATAGACGACGTGAACGGGCTTTCGGAGGCGGTAAACGCAGCCGAAGCCGCCCGTGCATCGGCGGAAGCGGCACGGGTATCGGCGGAAGCCGCACGCACCATGGCAGAAGCCGCACGTTCCTCAGCAGAAACCGCACGTTCCTTAGCGGAGGAAGAAAGATGCGCAGCCGAGGCCTCCCGTATTTCGGCGGAGGAGGGCAGGCAGGCGAGTATTGCGGCGATGAGGGAGGAAACCGATGCGGCGATAGCAGAGCTTGGCGAGTTCAGCCTTGAGCAGCTTGCCGCCGCATACAGCCACAGCCAGCAGGCGCACGACTATGCCGACGCATGGCACACGCATTCCTCATTTTCGCACGGGCAGGAAAGCCGGCTCGAAGCGCTGCTCCTTGCCAAGCAGGACGCCGACATGGTTTTTACGGGCGTGACGATAGACCCGAGAAATTGGGTGAGCGACACGACGTATGAATCGCTCGGCTTTACAAAGAGCTGTGTCGCCGCCTGCCCGGGGATAGTCCCCTCAATGACGGTCTATGTTGAGTTTCGGCCTGCGGAGCAGTACGGGGGAAACTTTGCGGCGTTTTGCGAGGCGGTCACGGACGGCGTGCGCCTCTATGCAAGACAGGCGCCGGAAAGCACGGTAACGATTTCGGCAAGGGCGGTGGTCTGATGCCCACAAATGCGATAATATCGGACATTTCGGCACTTTCGAAGGTGCTTGCAAGGACGGATTCTCAAATACAGATCCCATTTGGCATAACAAGGCTCGGAACGGGGTGCCTTTACGGGTTCACGTCGCTTACGACATTGAAGCTGCCCAAAAGCCTCACCTTCGTGGCGGGGAATGCGCTTTCGGGGTGCGGAAATATAACGGACATAGTTCTTGAGGACGGCTTTGACTGCAGCCTTTCCATAATAGGGCAAACCAATTTGACCGAGGCGGTGGTGCAGGCAATGGTGGCGGCGTATAAAAACAATGCGCTGACCGGCGTGACGAGGACGCTGACCCTTGCAAGCGAGGTCTATGACCGTCTTTCGGCGGCGACGATACTTGCCGCAACGGCAAAGGGTCTGAGTATAGCGGTGCCAAGCATCAAATGATGCTCGCATTAAATAAATGCCCGCATCAAATGATGCTCGCATTAAATAA
>JAEDJH010000012.1 GCA_016296415.1 Clostridia bacterium
AATACGGCATTCTCCAAGGTTGCCGTATTTATCTGTTCGACAAATTGGAATTTGTCTTTCTGTATTAGTCCTTCGTCATTGTTCTCCAAAACAGCTTTTCGGCAATTACATAAGTACTGTATGTTCCGTTAGTGGAAATCAGTTTTTCTTCCGTATAATTTATGGGATTAAAACCATCCCAATCCGCCCATACTATCAGCTTGTCATCACGAGTTTTACCAAGCAGGTCGCTATGAAAATTTAAATATGCACCAAAAATGTCGCAGAAATAATTATCCTCCCAGCCAACAATATTACATTTTCTTACTCCTGTAAAACGCAGTTTAATAGGTTTATTACACTGACTATGTAATACCATTTCAATACTGTGCTCAAGCAATTCGCCATTTGCCATAGCACCCTTATCATTAACAAATGCTCCGCTATGATAGTTTATTGATACTATACAGCTATCGTGAAAGCAGCTATATTCTTTCATCAAATTTTCGATATCAAATTCATTTTTTATTTCATTCCACATATAGTCCCAAAACTCCTTCTTTTATTCCCGTGATAGCTTTTCGTCAAATTCAAGCTTATCGGTGCGTTTATTGTATCACCGACAAATGCAACAAGCAACGGCCGTCCTTGCCCTTGGCCGTAGCCGACCAACACCCATGGCGTGCCGTTAGCGGGTGGAGCAATAAAATAGTATCTTTACGGAAAGGCAGGAATTCTTATGATGGATATTGAATAAAACCTTGGAGTGGACGGCAAGACTCGATTCATTGCAATACCTACAAAACTATTTTACACGGGGAGAAACCGTATGTGCACGAGTATCGTTGTAAACAAGGGAAAAACCATAGTGGGGTGGAACCTTGACCTTTTGGGCATGGAGCATAGAGTGCGGACATCGAAGGAAGGCGTGTTCATCGAGGTGAACGATCAAAAGGAGGGCTGGCTTCCGCTGTTCGGCGCAAATCCGAGGGGAGATTTTGTCGGAATGCCGACCTGTTGGCCCTACGATGAAAGAAGCGATCCGAAAGATGGCGGCGAGAATATCATCCTGCTTGATATTGATCTGCTGATGCGGAAAAAGACTTTGCAGGATATTCGGCAAATTGCGGACGAACGTTCGATGTGCAGTATTCCGGGCGTAACCTTCATGGCGGCGCTGTCGGACGCAGAGGGGAACGTGCTTCACATCGTACCGGGTCAGGGACATATTTATTATGAAAGTCCCGAGTATAAGATTTTGACAAACTTTTCGCCGTTCAATAATGATGGCGGGAAGCATCCGTGGATGGGACGGGACAGGTACGAAAAAGCCGACTCTATGCTTAAAAACGCCTCGAATGACTTTGACGTGGGGGATTGCTTTTCAGTGCTGCGTGCCGTTTCGCAGGAGGAGCTTCTGACCGTTATATCAATGGTGTATAATGTGAGCGAAAGAACCGTATATTGGTGCGAGAACAGGGAATGGAACAATATCCGGTCATACAGCTTCCTGAAGGCTGTGCAAGGCTAAAGGAGATTTGGGGGGACAGGAATGAGAAACAGCGACTATATCATACGTTTTGAGAAAGAGAGCGACTATCGGGATGTTGAAAACCTGATAAGGGAGTCGTTCTGGAATGTTTACCGTCCGGGGTGCAGCGAGCATTATGTTATTCGTGTGCTGCGTGACGATCCGGCATTCGTAAAGGAGCTTGATTTTGTCATGGAGCAGGACGGCAGACTGATAGGGCAGAATATGTTCATGGAAACCGTCATAAATGCCGACGACGGCAGGAATATTACGGTTCTGACGATGGGGCCGATTTGTATCGCACCGGAGCTGAAACGCAGGGGATACGGAAAGAAGCTGCTCGATTATTCGTTGGAAAAGGCTGAGGCACTTGGGTATGGGGCGGTTTTGTTTGAGGGGAACATACACTTTTACGGAAAGTGCGGATTCGACTATTCAAGCAAGTTCGGCATTCGCTACCACGACCTGCCGGAGGATGCGGATTCATCGTTCTTCCTCTGCAAGGAGCTGAAGCCAGGGTATTTAAGAGGCATTACCGGAGTATATCAGACGCCAAAGGGCTATTACGTCGATGCCGGTGAGGTCGAAGCATTTGACAGTGGATTCCCGTTCAAGGAAAAGCTGAAGCTGCCGGGACAGCTTTTTGAGTGAGCGTGAAGCCGATTAAGGCGAAGATAGCAACCTTCTGACGGAATAGACGAACAACCCGATTACAAAAATGCGGCACCCGTGACGGATACCGTTGTTTGTTATTCGGTAAAGAAGAATCTACCTCCTTGCTTTCATCCTTAAAATTCGTGAACGATTGAATCTTTGCATAAAAACAAACATCAGATCAAACACGGCACTCAATAGGGATGTGATCAAAAACACCCAAAACGAACCGAACCAAACCGATGCGGCAACGGGGAGAAAGCTGAGAATAACGTTTGTTTCGTGCACCAGCTCGGACTGACACATGGGCTGAACGATTTCATCCCAGCTGTGCTTTGAAGTATCAAACGCATCAATATCATAAGTGGGCATTTTGTTTTTCCACTTTTTGACTTTAAGGCGCTCATAGAGCTTCATTTCAGCTTCGCTGACCTGAAACCACTTTTTGGTATGATCCGCTTTATTTTTCATGATCGCATCGAACAATCCGCCGACCAATAACCTGATGTTAAAATGGTACGCAATCGTTCCTAATGTAATTGCAACGGCAAGCAATATTTTGCTGTCCGTGAGGTGATACATTAGACAGCAAAGGGCGGTCAATATCAGCGATATTGCTGCCGTCAGCTTCATTGTTTTCGCCATGGTATGCCCTCCGCAAATTCGGGTTCATCGGTAATCCATTTTACCACCGGTAGCCCCAAAAATCAAACTTACGTACCCGAAACGGACTTTTTGCATGGCGTGGATATGCCGGATGCCAAAAACTCACCGAAAATATCTCTTTCCGCAGCGGTGAGGGAATTTCCTGTCTTGAGAAACGTGCGGTAAGATGCTATAATTATTTGTAAAATGAGCGAGAATGGGGGATGCGTGGATGTTCCGCATACTTTTGACAAACGATGATGGGATTTTTGCGGAAGGGATAGCCGCACTTGCAAACGAGCTTACAAGAAGCGGACATGAGGTTTTTGTCGTTGCGCCCGATACCCAAAGAAGCGGTGCGGCGCATTCGTTTACGATGAATATGCCGCTAAGATGCGCCGAGAAAGCAGTCGGCTTTGAAGCGGCAAAGGCATACGCCGTCAGCGGAACGCCCGTCGATTGCGTGAAGCTTGCGATAGGCAACCTCGGCATAAAGCCCGACCTGGTCATATCGGGGATAAATCTGGGCGAGAACCGGGGAACGGATATATTCTATTCCGGCACGGTAGCGGCGGCGATAGAGGGTGCGCTGAACAGACTTCCGTCAATGGCCGTATCAAATCTTCGCTTCAGACCCGAAAATATGGCGGACTCGGCAAAGATAGCGGCGTGCTTTGTCAACTGCTACGATAAGTGCGGGCTGCCGTCGAATTTGCTTATCAATATAAATATTCCTGACCTGCCTGCCGATAAAATAAATGGCGTGCGGATAACCGAGCTCAGCGAACAAAGATATGAAATGGAGTACACCGAAAGGCTCGATACGCACAACACACCGTATTACTGGGTTCCTGCAGGTAAGCTGACAGAGTGCTGCGATACGGACGATAACGACGAGCGCTGGGGCAACTGCGGGTATGTGACGGTCACGCCTCTGAAGACAGATTTGACCGACCGTGCAAGGATGAACGAGCTTAAGACGCTTTTTGAGGGTGAAAGATGAGCAGCGTTGCCGTAATAGGGGGAGGCCCCGCAGGGATGCTTGCGGCAGCGGCCGCAGCCAAAAACGGACATGCGGTTACTTTGTTTGAGCGTAACGAGAAGCTTGGCAAAAAGCTGTATCTGACCGGCAAAGGCAGATGCAACATAACCAATCTTGCCCCGATGGACGAATTTATGGCGAACGTTGCCAGGAACCCAAGATTTCTTTACAGTGCATTCAACGCCTTTGACAATCACGACATAGTCAGGCTCATAAACTCCATGGGCGTTCCGACAAAGACCGAGAGAGGAAACCGTGTTTTTCCGGAAAGCGACAAGTCGAGCGACGTAATAAAGGCGCTGTCCTCGTATGCGGTAAAATGCGGCGTGAACGTTGTTGTCAACAAGCGGATAGCTGCCATCGCAAAAGACGGAGAAAGCGGCAAATTCGCACTTGAGGGTATCGGCAGGACGTTTGACAGCGTTATAATCGCCACCGGCGGAGCAAGCTACAAAAGCACGGGCTCAACGGGTGACGGATACGCATTTGCCGAAAGTTTCGGTCATAAGGTCAATCCGCCTATGCCTGCGCTGATACCGCTGGTAAGCAGTGAGGACTGGTGCAGGGAGCTGATGGGGCTGTCGCTTAAAAACGTTACCCTGAAGGCGTACAGGGGCAAAAAGTGCGTATATGAGGAGCTTGGCGAGCTGCTGTTTACGCATTTTGGTGTATCGGGACCACTGGTGCTGACGCTCAGCAGTATTATTGCGGATATGCCGTCCGGCATAAGCTGTCAAATCGACCTGAAGCCGGGTCTTACTCATGAGGAGCTTGACAAACGGCTTTTAAGAGATTTTGAAAAGCACAAGCACAAGCAGCTTAACAACGCCATGATAGATCTTCTGCCGCATCGCCTTATTGCGACGGTGATCGAACAAAGCGGCATTGCTCCGGAAACCGGCGTTGACGGAATAACGAGGGAGCAGCGCAGAAAATTGACGGAAACGCTGAAAAAGCTCGAATTTACCGTCAAAGAAACGCTGCCGATAAACGAGGCGATAATTACACGCGGCGGCGTGGACGTAAAAGGGATAAATCCTTCGACCATGGAGTCGAAACTGACAGAAGGGCTGTTTTTTGCGGGCGAGGTTATAGACGTGGACGCCTTTACGGGCGGATTCAACCTGCAGATAGCTTATTCCACCGCATTCCTGGCGGGAAATTCCGTAAGATAAGGAGTCGAAAATGATAACGGTTGCGATTGACGGACCTGCGGGAGCGGGAAAAAGCACGGCGGCAAAGCTGCTTGCCGAAAGGATGAATCTGGTTCATCTCGACACGGGCGCAATGTACAGGGCCGTAGGCTTAAAGGCGCTGCGGCTCGGCATTGACTGCTTTGACAGGGAAAGCATAATCGAAATGATGAAAACCACGGTGGTGGACGTCGTTTATTCCGACGGGGTACAGCACGTGTTTATCGACGGAGAGGACGTTACGACGCTCATTCGCACGCAGGAGGTATCCAAGGCGGCTTCGGACGTTTCGACCATACCCGAGGTGCGAATAAAGCTTGCGGCCTTTCAGCGGAAATTTGCGGAAAAGTATGATGTGGTAATGGACGGGCGCGAGATAGGTTCATACGTGCTT
Organism: Clostridia bacterium; assembly: GCA_016296415.1. GTDB lineage: Bacteria > Bacillota > Clostridia > Christensenellales > CAG-138 > JAEDJH01. The sequence continues at coordinate 5,439 of JAEDJH010000012.1, forward strand.
CCGAATGCCGAATTCAAGTTCTTTGTCACGGCGAGTGTTGAGGAGCGGGCAAGAAGGCGGCTGGAGGAGCTTAAAAGCAAGGGGCTTGCCGCCGAGAATGCCGATGCCGGACGAATAATCGAGGAAATAAGAAGCCGTGACAAGACTGACTCGGAGCGTGAGTTTGCACCGCTGAAATTGGTCGAGGACGCCATGGTGCTTGATACGACATATATGAGCATAGACGAGGTGGTTGACAAAATGATATGCAGAATTAAAGGTGAGCTGAAATGATTTATTGGTTTCTAAAGATATTTATTGCCCCAATAATGTGGCTGATACTCCGCCCGATGGTGCTGGGGCAGGAAAATCTCAACATAAAGGGAAAGGCTATATTTGCGATAAATCATATTGCCGCATTCGACCCGCTGCTTATTGCGATAATTTCGCCGAGAATAGTACATTTTATGGCGAAAAAGGAGCTTTTTGAAAAGAAACTGCTGGCTCTACTAATGCGGGCTGTGCTGGCGTTTCCCGTAAGCAGGGAAACCGCCGACAGACAATCGCTCAAAAAGGCGATGGCGGTGCTTGAAAAGGGCAAGGTATTCGGGATTTTCCCCGAGGGAAAACGCTCCGTTACCTATGAACTCGATAAGCTCAATAAAGGCGTCTCTTTCCTTGCCATAAGGACGGGAGCACCTATTGTACCGATATATATACACAGCTCAAGCTATGACGGACTTCGCCCCAAGGTTGCCGTCGGTAAGCCCATAAACGTGGGTGAGCTCGTTGCCGATTCCAAAAAATCTGTCCTGGTGGATGTTGTGACGGATGAGATAAGCGATGCGATAAGCGCCCTGAGGATCGAACTGGAGGAGAAGATTGAAGGTAATAAGCGCAGATAACATGGGTTTTTGCTTCGGCGTGAGCAGGGCGGTCGATATGGCAAAAAGTGCCGCAATAGCGGGCAAGTCGGTATATACGCTTGGACAGCTTATACACAATGCCGACGTTGTGGGAGAGCTTGCTGCACAGGGCATCGTTCCTACGGATGATTTGGAAACGCTCGGCGCAGGAGACAGGCTTATAATAAGATCGCACGGCGTTTCACCCGACGTCTATGAAAAATGCCGCATCAAGGGAGTGGAGATGGTTGACGCAACCTGCCCGTTTGTTAAGCGTATCCACAGGATAGTTAAGGAATATTATGACAAGGGTTACGGTATAATCATTGCGGGCAAGCATGATCATCCCGAGGTCATAGGCATAAACGGCTGGTGCAATGACGAAGCGGCGTTTGTGCAGAGTGAGGAGGAGGCAAACAATCTTCCTTATGTCGAGAAAGCGTGCCTCGTTTCACAAACGACGTTTTCTGCGGAGATGTTCAGGCGCATAGAGCCGATAGTGAAATCAAAATGCGGAGAATGTATATCGTTCAACACTATATGCGATACCACCGAAAAGCGGCAGCGTGAGGCGGAAAGGATCGCAAAGGAGTGCAGTGTTGTGATAGTAATAGGCGGGCGCAACAGCTCCAATACCGAAAAACTATCAAAAATTTGCGAAAAATTTTGCAAAAAAGTTCAATACATAGCAAATCCGAGCGAACTTGCTATTGAAAAACTAAATTCTGATGATATAATAGGTGTTGTTGCAGGCGCATCGACGCCGCAACGGATGATTAGGGAGGTTATAACCATAATGAGCGAATTGGAAAAGACGATGGCTGAATGCCCGAGTGAAGTTGAAGCTGAAGAGGCAGCTACCGTCACAGAACCCGCCGCAGCGGAGGAGACCGTTGCACCGACTGAAGAACCTGTTGTAGAACCCGAAACGATCGAGGACTCCTTCGAAAAAGCATTCGAAAAGACCTTGGTGCGCATCAGAAACGGTCAATTGATTAAAGGTTCAGTTGTTCAGATCGTTGATGGAGAGGTTTGTGTGAACATAGGGTACAAGTCTGATGGGTTCATTCCTAAGGATGAGTTTTCACATGATGAAAATGTGAATCCCGCAGACGTGCTCAAGGTTGGTGACACGATCGAGGTAGAAGTTCTTAAGGTAAACGACGGCGAAGGAAACGTACTTCTTTCCCACAAGAACGTTGAGAACAAGAAGCTTTGGGACAGGCTTATTCAGGACACCGAGGACGAGGGCAAGATCTACGAAGGTATTGCCAAGGAAGTTGTCAAGGGCGGACTTATTGCTACCATCAACGGCGTAAAAGCCTTTGTACCGGCATCCCAGCTTTCTACCAAGTATGTAGAGAAGATCGAAGATTACGTTAAAAAGCCCATAAAGCTTAAGATAATCGAGGTTGATAAGGCCCGCAAGCGCATCGTTGCATCCCACAAGGCGGTTCTCCTTGAGGAAGCAGCAGCAGCGAAGAAGGAAAAGTTTGCCGCTCTCAAGGCAGGCATGAAGGTAAACGGTATCGTCCGCAGGATCACCGATTACGGTGCATTCGTTGACATCGGCGGCATCGACGGTCTTGTACACGTGACCGACGTTGCATGGGGCAGAGTCAAGACCCCCGCAGAGGTTCTCAAGGTCGGTCAGGAGATAGAGGTACTTATCCTCAATGTAGATGCAGCCAAGGAAAGAGTATCCCTCGGCTACAAGCAGCTCCAGCCCAAACCCTGGACCATGGCTGCCGAGAAGTACCCTGTCGGTACCATCGTAGAGGGCAAGGTTGTACGCATTGTCGAGTTCGGCGCATTTGTATCGCTCGAGCCCACGATCGACGGCCTTATCCACATTTCCCACGTCTCCGCAAAGCGCATCGGCAAGGTTGAGGACGAAATCAACGTGGGCGATATGGTTCGCTGCAAGGTTCTCGAGGTCAATCCCGAGGCCAAGCGCATCAGCCTCAGCAGAAGGGACGTTATCCTTGAGGAGAATCCCGAGATCGCAGAGGAGATCGCAAGGGAAAAGGCAGAGCGTGCCCGCATAGCGGCCGAGCGTGCAGAGCGCCGCAGCCAGCAGGAGCAGAGGCGCAACAACGGTGAGCATCCCGCTCAGCAGAACGCCCCCGTAGAGCGCCGTGAGCGTCGTGAGCGTCCCGAAGGCGAGCGTGGCGAGCGCCCCGAGCGTGCAGAGCGTCGTCCGAGACGTGAGGAAGTAGATTATGAGCTTCCGCCGGTTGAAAAAGCAACCACCTCTTTGGCAGATCTGTTCTCCGGCTTTTCTTCCGAGAACTGATAAGGAAATATTGAGAAATAACTGAGTTTTCTCATAAGTGACACAGACAGCGGCACGGTAACACGGGTCGCTGTTTTTTATTAAACGGGCGGTTTTTACCGCATACCTCTGCCTAATGCTGAACAGACTAATTGATTATAGGAAGGGGAACGTGATATGACTTTCAGCGTTTTGTGCTATTTATGCGCTGCAGTATGCGGCATCACCGATATAACGGCAGGCAGTCTGAGGAAAAGGGACGTAACCATTTTCGGGAACACCTTTTTTTGCATTTTCATGATTATAATGGGACTTTTTGAAGTGAGTCCGTGCAGGGAGGTAATTGTAAATCCGGCTATAGTCATGAGTCCCTTCTGTTATATGCTTATCGACAAATCCGTTCTGACGGTGAAGCAAAACATAATAGTGCCTTTATCCGTATTTTTGATAACGGCAGGTCTGTTTCGTTTTGGTATTGACGGCGGCATAACGGTGTTTTTGTACGCTATGATATGCATACCGGCTGCACTTATAATGAAAAATCCCTTCTTTTCCATTCTTATAGTACCCGTATTTTCCGAAATAGTTGTTTGCGGCATGGAGCTTATAATGGGCGGATACACGTTTTTGGAGCTTTCCGACGATGTTATCGGAGCGATGCAGGGAGTTGGCATGCTGACGGCGTCGGTAATTCAGACGGCAAAGATCACTGTGCTGAAAGCATTTAAAAGAAAGCCCGTCCGGGAATAAATGCACATCGGGTAATACCGAAAGGGGCATGTACATAGAATGGTTAATGAGGAGGATAAGCCATGTACATGCAGACAGAGTGGAAGCCGTTGGAGGCTGTATTGAATATCCTGCCGCAAGGGCTGAGAGATATGGTGACGGATACGCAAGGGCTGGAGGAGATACGCCTTCGCAGCAATATGCCCGTACAGCTTATCTATGCCCACGGGGAAAGGCAGATTGACTATCGTTTTTCCGACTCCGAGTGCGAAAGCTTTCTTATGGAGATATGTTCGTATTCCGTATATGCACACGAGGAGGAGCTGAAACGGGGCTTTATTTCTCATAACGGCTGCAGGATAGGGCTTGCAGGTAAAGCTGTTTTGAAAAACGGGGCCGTTGAAAGGCTTTTGCCTATAACGGGATTCAATATAAGGATACCCGGACATCTGTACGGCGCATCGAAAAAAGTATTGAAGCACTTCCTGAATGCCGAGGGAAATCCCGTATCGACGCTTATCGTGTCGCCTCCGGGGGTGGGAAAAACAACCCTGCTTCGTGATTTGGCATATTGCTTTTCGGAGGGTAAATCGGTCGCACGTCCGCACAAGATTGTGATAATAGATGAAAGAAACGAAATACAGGGAACGGGCGAGGGAAACGCAGGCTTTTTTGTCGGAAGCAGAACCGACACCATTAGCGACTGTCCGAAGGCGGTCGGGATGCTGATGGCGATAAGGTCGCTGTCGCCGGAAATACTTATAACCGATGAGATAGGCGGCGACAAGGATACTGAGGCGATACTGGAGGCGGCTAACTGCGGTATAACGGTGCTTGCGTCCGTTCACGGCGGCAGCATAGCGCAAATAAAGCGCAGACCTTCGATAAAAAGACTCATGGACAATGCCGCCTTTGAGCGCTATGCGGTGATAGCGAGAAACAGAGAAGGTATTTACATAAAAGAGCTTTGCGGCGGCGATTTGCCTTTAGTCTATGATTAAGTATCTGTGTATTGCGATATTGTTCTTTGTCTGTGCCTTCGGCGGAATAAGGTTTTCCAAAAGTCGGCTTGTTATCCTTGAAAAGACGGAATCGCTTATTTACGATATAAAGCTCATGCGTGACCGCCTTGCTTATTCGGCGGCACCGGTGAGGACTCTGCTGTGCGGAAATGGCTATAAAAATTCGGATATATGGGGCTTAGCCGCACACGGGGTGTCGGGAAACGTATCGGCGGCATGGAAACAAATGCGAAGCGAGATGTGCTTTGACGCATCGGTTTTGCTGATACTTGATGACTTTTTTGAAACGCTGGGGGCGAGTGGGATGGAGAATCAACTCAAAAATATGGATATGACGCTCAAAAGGCTTGAGGAAGCGCTCAAACTGCTGGAGCCGGCTATGAAGCAAAAGGCGAAGCTGTACCGTTCGCTCGGGGTATTGCTCGGCTTTGCCGTTTCGATACTGATGCTTTAACGGCGTGTGCCTGAAAACGGTATAAAATTACACTCGGGGCGGGGAAAGGATGAAACGATGGGTATAGAGCTTATTCTTAAAATTGCAGGCATTGGGATACTTGTGGCGGTTGCGTGCCAGCTTTTGAAGCAGACGGGACGGGACGATATAGCGATGATAACCGCACTTGCCGGAATAGTCATCGCACTGATGATGGTCGTCAACCAGATAGGCTCGCTTTTGAGCAGTGTGTCGTCGATTTTCGGGCTGTACTGATATGATGCTGAAGATAATCGGAATAAGCCTGGTTGCCGTAATATTGATTTTACTGCTGAAAAGGCAAAGACCCGATATTGCACTGCTTATAAGTATTGCCTGCGGAGGCGCAATACTTTTGCTGATCGTCGGGGAGGTGGGGGATGTGCTTGGCATGATTAAAAGCACAGCGAACAAATACGGAATGGACACGGAGTTCATACCTATGATAATCAAGGTTATCGGGGTGGCATACACGGCTCAGCTTGCATCCCAACTTTGCAGCGATGCGGGGGAGGGCGCAATAGGCGCAAAAATCGAGCTTGGCGCAAGAATAGCCATACTCGCCATCGCTCTGCCCACGGCGTTTAAGATAATAGAGGTAATTATGGCGCTGATGCCGATGGGCGTCGCATGAATAGGCGTGCAAAAGCAGTGTTGGTGATGGCGGCGGTGCTGATACTGTCGCTGCCGATGAGCGTGCTTGCATTGCCCGAGGAGGAAGTCGTTGATTCGGACATAGAAAAGGAATTTAAACTTCAGCTTTCAAACAGCGATTTTTCTTCATGGGAACAGATATACTACGACTCGGGCTGTTACGAGCTGTTCGACGGCATGACGCTTGTGCAGGCGATAGAAAAAATTGCCGTGTCGGGCATAGCTCCAAACGGTGATAACATAATCGAGGGCGCAGTCGAAAAGGTAAAAAGCGGACTCAGGGACAGCCTCGGTATCATACTTTTGATAGTGGTTACCGCACTTCTGGGCTCGCTTGCGGCGACAGCGATAAACGGCAGAAAAAACGGCGGAACTGCGGAAATAATCGAGCTTATATGCAACGAATCGGTGGCGCTGACGCTGGTGTATGTGCTGGCAAAAAATGCGGCAACGGCAAGAAATGCCGTTCAAAGCCTCTGCAGCATAAACGAGCTTGTTACGCCGGTAATGTCGGTTTTGCTGACGGCGGCGGGGAGTGCCGAAGCAGGAAGCATTATGAGTCCGGCGATGCTGTTTTTGGGAACGGGCGTCATTGAGGTTATATGCAATGTAATAATTCCGATAGTGATCTCAGGGGGTATCGTTGCGATTGCCGACGGCATAACCGCAAGGACGAAGCTGACAGGGCTTTATCGTCTGAGCAAGGATGCGGCAAAGTGGATATTGGGGCTTATATTTACGGTATATATAGGCGTACTGTCCGTTTCGGGTGTAAGCATGGGTACGATAAACGGCTTCTCGCTCCGAACGGCGAGGTTCGCGCTTGACAAGCTGATCCCCGTTGTGGGAGGAATGATTTCGGGGACGGTCGAAACGGCGCTTGGATGTACGATGGTAATAAAAAACAGCGCGGGAATTGCCTCGATTTTGATTGTGCTCTATTCGGTGACAAAGCCCATAATCGAGATAGTTGCGGCCGTTTTCACCCTGCGGATAGCCGCCGCCTGCTGTGAGCCGGTGGCGAACGACAGGATACCAAGGATGCTGCTGGCGGTTGCCGACGTTATGACCTATCTGTTTGCGGCGATAGTGGGAACAGCGGTGATGTTTATAATTTCGGTTGGAATAATTATAGGCACGGGGAGAGTATATATATGAGGAAAAGAGTATGGAAGTTTATGCGTTTGCGGTGAGGGTATGCGCTGTTTCGATAATCGGCATGCTGCTTGAATATCTCATGCCGGAGGGGCGGCTGAAATCCGGCGTGGAAAAGGCGGTTGGTCTGGCGGTGCTGTGGACGATAGCCGAGCCGGTGATTGCTTTTATATCATAAGGGGGCGATTATGGACGGAAGGGGTTTATTTGCAAGGTTGCGGTCAGCTCTGAAAAAGGGGCGAAAGAGGGAATACGTTATATATATCGGACTTGCGGCGGTTGCGGTGCTTGTGTATGCGATGACGATAAACTCCGACGGCAAAGCCTCCGCACAGGGCGATAGAACGGGGATCGTCGGTGAAAGCTCTTCGGGCAGCTTTGCCACGGAGAGGGAGCTTGAGGAAAGGCTGGAGGCGATTTTATCGAAGATAAACGGCGCAGGCAAGGTGGAGGTCATGATAACGTTCGACACCACCGAGGAGAAGGTGCCGGCGCTCAGCAGCAGCGTGCAGTCGAGCAGCTTTGAGGACGGAGGAACTTTGAACAGGAACGAAACCTCCACCCCTGCCACGATTTCAAAAAGCGGAAGCAACGAGCCGATAGTGCTCACTCAAATATATCCAAAGGTCAGAGGCGTGATCGTTCTTGCACAGGGTGCGGACGAAATTTCCGTGAAATTGGATCTGCAGTATGCGGTTATGGCGGTTCTGGGCGTGGAGGCGGATTATATTGAGGTATTCAAGATGAGTACTCTGGAATAGAACTTTGCACGGTGATCATCGAAAAAACAGGCGGAAGCGGAAAGGAAAGATGGAACATGAAGAACCAGGGAAAGAGCAGCAGGGCGGTCGGAATAATTATTTTGATAGCGATTGCGCTGATTGCCGTTGTTTTTATCAATATAAAGCTGAACGAGGACAATTCGGCAAACGAGGCGGAGCAAAATGCGGGAATGACGCCCATCACGCAGGAGGATCTGAATATAGGCGCCTCGGCTGTGCTTACCGAAAACTATTTTGAATCATTCAGGGCTGTAAGAGAGGATACGAGGGAAAGGGAGATAGAGTACCTTAACCTGATAATCGGCGGCGGCGGTGACGAGGCAACGCTGGCGGATGCGAGGGAGCAGCTTGTCGAAATAGTTGACTGTATGGAAAAGGAGCTTACCATCGAGAGCCTCATAAAAGCAAAGGGCTTCGAGGATGTCGCGGTCACGTTCCACTACGGCTCGGTAAACATCATCGTGTCGGCAAATTCATTGAGCGAGGAGCAGGTTGCACAGATACTCGAGATAACAATGCGTGAAACGGGCGAGCCGGCGCAGAATATAAAGATCAGCACGCATTAAACAAGCTTCGGCATAAAAATATTTGCAAAAGCGGCGGTATCTGTTATAATTATAGCTGTCGGAAATATACACAAAAACGGAGGTAGATATAAATGACAGAAAATAATACAATCGTAAACCAGGAGGCTGTTGCGGAAAAAGACGGCAAAATTATGTTTGCGTCGGATGTTGTGGCAACCATTGCCGGCATTGCCGTAACGGATGTTAAGGGAATATTCTCCATGAGCGGCAACGTCGTAGAGGGCTTTTCCGAGATGTTCGGCAAGAAAAACCATGCCAAGGGCGTAAAGGTCGAGCTGAATGACAAAACCGCAGCGATTGATCTGAACGTAATAGTCGAATACGGCTGCCGCATACACGAGGTATGCAAAGAGGCGCAGAAGGCCGTAAAGGATACCGTTACCACGATGACGGGTCTGGACGTTGTTGCCGTAAACGTATTTGTACAGGGAATAAACATACCCAAGACGGAGGAAGCTGCGGAGGAAACGACGCAGGCGTAAGAACGCACTTACACGAGTAAAAGGCGGGCCGCACCGTGGTCTGCGGAAAGGAAGGCTGTAATGAAATTGAAGCTGTTTGACCGGCTGCTGCTTACTCTGACTATGCTGGTGCTGATAGCGGTGGCGGCTGTGTTTATTATGATGTCGCTCGGCTACATCGGCAAGGACGTAATGGCTTACTGTGTGGAGCTTGCGTACTATGGCGTATATAACAAGCTGATCGTTGCCGGCATCGGGATCGTACTGTTCCTCATTGCCGTCAGGCTGATTTATGCCTGTTGGAGAAGGATAAAGTCTCCCGCTCCCCGCACGGCCAAGGTAAAGATCGGCGACAGCGGAGCAGTGCTTATTTCAAACGAAGCCCTGAACGCCATGATACAGCGCTACTGCAGGCAAAGGCAGGAGCTTAAAGACCTCGAAACGGCAATTTTTACCGAAGAAGAGGGGATGCGCATAAGCATCAAGGCTGTCCTTATGCCCGAGGTTATAATACCCGAATTTGTGTCGGGACTGCAGGCGGGGCTTAAGGAATATGTTGAAAGGTGCTCCGGCGTAAACGTTACCGATATCGGCGTGCTGGTGGTGGACGCTTTGCCAAAGCGCAATGGGTGATACTATGGAAGAATTTGCAAAAAAACATAAGTGGAAGATCTTACTTGTTGCGGGCGGTATAATTTTTGTAATACTTTGCGCCCTTATCGGATGGTGGGCGCTGCCCGTAACCTTGTTCCTGCTGCTGTGCTACTTTGTTGGTAAGTGCATGGATGACGGCGGCATGACAAAGGTGAAGGATTTTTTCAAAGGATTGTTTGCCGACAGAGAATAAAATGCCAAAGGGCGGCAAACGGTCTTTTTTGTACAAAAGCAGGAGGAACTTTATGAGCAGGAGAACTGCGCGTGAGGTCGCAATGAAGCTGGCGTTTGCCAACTTGTTCGGCTGCGAGGATACTTATGAGGCTGTGCTCGAGAAGTCCGGCATAGATGAAAAACCCGGTGAGCAGGACGTTCGGTTTGCCGAAGAGCTGCTTGACGGTATAAAGCTCAATGCAGATGAGATCGATGCAAAAATCGAGGAGCTTGCGATAGACTGGACCGTGGAAAGGATGCCGAGGGTCGATTTAAGCATACTCCGTGTTGCCATTTACGAAATTTGTTACAGGCAGGAGATACCCAGCAGCGTCTCGATCAACGAAGCGGTGGAGCTTGCAAAACAATTCGGCGGCGAGAATTCCGCACCGTTTATCAATGGGCTCTTGGGTGCATTGGTAAGGCGGATGGAAAGCTGAAAATGCTTTTTCTCGGAATTGATACGAGCTGCTACACAACGTCCCTTGCCGGAGTGAGCGAGAACGATATTGTTTTTGATGAGCGTATCGTATTGCAGGTCAAGTCGGGCGAAAGAGGATTGCGTCAAAGCGAGGCCGTGTTCCAGCATGTAAGGAATATGCAGACGCTCATTGACCGCGTCAGCCTCGACTGCGGAGTCGAAGCAGTCGGAGTAAGTAAATATCCAAGACCGGCAGAGGAATCCTATATGCCGGTTTTTGTCGTTGGACAAACAGTAGCGACTGCGCTCTCGGCGGCCGCATCTGCGAAGCTGTTTTACACCTCGCATCAGCAGGGGCATATACGTGCGGCGCTTGTGGGCAACGAGAGGCTGCTTGGCGGGGAATTTATTGCCATGCACCTTTCGGGAGGCACCACAGAGCTTCTTTTGGTGGGAAAAATGGGCGAAATCGAGCTCATCGGCGGTTGCTCGGATCTGCACGCAGGGCAGCTTGTTGACCGGGTCGGCGTGCTTTTGAAGTGCCCGTTCCCGTGCGGAAAGCACATGGAAACGCTTGCGCTCAAGGCCGGAAAGGGTGCAATCTCCATACCGAGCTGCGTAAGGGGGCTTGAATGCTCCTTGTCGGGTGCGGAAACAAAGATACAAAGGGAGTACATTGGAAAGGACAGCGGCGAAATAGCCTACTCCGTTTATGACTTGCTTGCGAGGACGTTTTCGAAGCTTATGCTGAATGCTGCCGATGCAACCGGAAAGAACAGGTTTTTGCTTGCCGGCGGTGTGGCTTCGAGCCTGCTGCTTAGGCAGATGCTCAATGAAAGGCTCAGAAAAAAGGGGCTTGAGGTATTTTATTCAAGACCCGAACTGGCATCGGACAACGCCGTTGGCGCAGCTTTATTGTGCCGTGATGCAATGAGGCATGAAGGGTGGTACGCATGAGCGGAGAGTATGTTCTGAGCGTAACACAGCTGAACGAATATGCGGCGAACCTGCTGCGCAGGGACTTCCTTTTGAAGAACGTCGCTGTGTGCGGAGAGGTTTCGGGCTTAAAAAAGCATTCCTCGGGACATATTTACTTTTCGGTCAAGGATGAAAATGCACTTGTGCGTTGCGTTATGTTCAAGCAGGATGCACTGTCGGGGCTAAAATGCAGTATTGCCGACGGAATGTTCGTTACCGTACGCGGATATGTTACGATATACACCAGGGACGGGCAGTTTCAGATAAACGCCTCCTCGGTGGAGGGCGCAGGCAACGGCGAGCTGTATGAAAGGTTTTTGATGCTCAAGTCCGGGCTCGAGAAAGAGGGACTGTTTGACAGGGAACACAAGAAGCCCCTTCCGTTTCTTCCAAACTGCATAGGCGTTGTAACCTCGGAAACCGGAGCGGTAATAAGGGACATACGGAGCGTAACCCAAAGGCGCTTTCCGAATATGCCCATTATACTGGCACCCGCAAAGGTGCAGGGCGACGGTGCGGCAAAAGAAATAGTAGAGGGCATAAAAAAGCTCGACGGTATGGAGGAAATTGACGTAATAATCGTCGGGCGAGGCGGCGGAAGTATGGAGGATCTGTGGACGTTCAACGATGAATCGGTGGCAAGGGCAATTTTTGAGTGTAAGACGCCCATTGTCAGTGCGGTAGGACATGAAACGGACTTCACGATCGCCGATTTTGTTGCGGATCTGCGTGCCCCCACGCCATCGGCGGCTGCCGAGCTTTGCGTTCCGCTGTATGACGGTCTTACGGAGCGCATAGAGCAGCAGACGGAAATGCTGGAAAGATACTGCGCCGCAAAACTGAAAAGCTGTGAGGCCGAGATACGCACGCTTGTGGGTGGAGTCGGGCAGGCGGTCTATTCGATAGATAGAGAGAAGCAAAGGGCTTCGTATGCGGTCGATGAGCTGAAGCGAGCCGCACAGACCAAGCTCGACAGGGAGAAGGCGGCTTTTGAACGGCTGATTGCGGAGTACAATGCGCTGAACCCGTTCGGAGTGCTGAAACGAGGGTATTCGATCGTTCGGCATAACGGAATGTGCGTAACCGATGCGCTTGAATTGAAAGAAAACGACAGAATTGATATAATAATGGCAAACGGAGGTCTTGAGGCCGTTGTTGCCGAGGTTAAGAGAGGTGGAACAAATGCCGAAGAAGCTGACGTATGAAAATGCGATCGCCGAGCTGGAGCTGATAAACAAGCGGCTTTCGGAGGAAGGCGTGGGACTGGATGACATGATAAAGCTGTACGAACGGGGAATGGAGCTTGCGGCGGTTTGCACAAAGCGCCTTAACGAATACGGCGACAGGATGCAGGCCGTGAAAGAAAAATACAACAAAGAGATGAACGAAAATGAGTAATTTCGATGAAAAGATTGTCGAATACAAGTCTGTTTTGGAGCCGAAGCTGCAAACCTTGATCGAGCAGGCGGATATACCCGAGGAGCTGAAGGAAGCCATGCTTTACAGCGTAATGGCGGGCGGGAAGCGCCTCAGGGGAAGTCTGCTTCTGCATTGCTGCGGACTGTTCGGCGGAAATACGGAAGAAGCGCTGCCGCTTGCGTGCGCCATAGAGATGGTGCATACATATTCGCTGATACACGACGATTTGCCGGCGATGGACAATGACGATTTCAGGCGGGGCAAGCCCTCCAACCATAAGGTATTCGGGGAGGCTGCCGCCATTCTTGCGGGGGACGCATTGCTGTCGTTTGCCTTTGAAACGATGATGAATGCCATTATAGCCAACGGCTACGGCAAACACCTGACGGATGCAGCGGCATATTTGACAAAAGCGCTCGGGGCGTCAGGTATGGTTGCCGGACAGGTACTCGATATGCGGCAGGAGAAAAACGCCGATGAGAGCGAGATTATGCTCAAAAGCATACATGAGAAAAAGACGGGTGCAATTATCGAGGCTTCCGTTGTCGCGGGCTGTATGACGGCCCGTGCGGACAAAAAAACGATAGAGGCGCTTTCCGAGTATGGCAGACTGTTCGGACTTTTGTTCCAGATAACGGACGATATACTCGATGTGACGGGCAATATAGAGGAACTCGGAAAGAGTACGGGCAAGGACAAAAACTCCGGAAAACTGACCTATGTTAAGCTGTTTGGGTTGGAAGGTGCAAGGGATCTTGCGGCGGCTGTTGCCGTGCAGGCGAAGGACTGCATACGAAATATAGGCGTGTCCGATGGCTTCCTTTCGGAGCTTATAGACTTTACGCTGGTAAGAACCTTCTGATACGATTGTGGTGCTAAGATGACGGAATACAAGCTGCTCGAACAAATAAACTGTATAGACGATTTTAAAAGCATGCCTAAGGAGACTTACGCCGAGCTTGCCGGTGAGATCCGCAGCTTTATGGTGGAGTGCGTTTCCAAAAACGGAGGGCATCTTGCTTCGAACCTCGGTGTAGTGGAGCTTACGATGGCGCTTCACAAGGTATTTGATTCCCCTAAGGACAAGCTGATTTTCGACGTCGGACACCAGGGATATGTTCATAAACTGCTTACAGGCAGATACAGCGGCTTTAAAAAACTTAGAAAGCGCGGCGGAGTCAGCGGCTTTTTGAAACGGGAAGAAAGCGAGCACGACGCATTCAACGCCGGTCATGCAAGTACCTCCGTTTCAGCCGCATTGGGTATGCTCAGGGCAAATAAGCTCATGGGCAGGGAGGGGCATGTTGTAGCGGTCATAGGCGACGGCTCCCTGACGGGAGGCATGGCCTTTGAGGCACTTGACGATGCCGGAAGAAGCAAGCTTCCGCTTATTGTTGTCATAAACGATAACGAGATGGCAATTTCCGGAAATGTTGGAGCGATGTACAGGCACCTTAGCCGGATCCGTTCAAGCAAGCGATATTTGCTTTTTAAGAGGCGTACACAGAGCAATCTCCTTAAAACGAAGCTCGGCTCCTTGATAGCACCCAAGCTGCTTAAGCTCAAAAACAGAATCAAGTATTTTATCCTGCCCAACAATATTTTGTTTGAAGCGCTCGGCTTTACGTATTTGGGCCCCGTTGACGGACACGACATGGATGAGCTTGTTGAGGTGTTTAACCGAGTGAAAAATTTCCGCTATCCCGTGGTGGTTCACGTTTTGACCAAGAAGGGGAAGGGGTATGACCACGCCGAGAATAATCCCGAAAAATTCCACGGTATAGGCGCATTCGATATTGAAACGGGCGAAACGCCGAAAGCGACCAAATTGAGCAATTCAAAGGTTTTCGGCGACACAGTGACGGCACTGGCCAAAGAGCGTGAGGATATATGCGCCATTACCGCAGCGATGCCGACAGGTACGGGACTTTCCGAATTTGCGAAAAAATTCCCCGAAAGATTTTTTGACGTCGGTATTGCGGAACAGCACGCCGTTACGATGGCGGCGGGAATGGCGGCGTCGGGTATGCGTCCGATTGTTGCGATATATTCAACGTTTATGCAGCGCTGCTATGACCAGATTTTGCATGACGTTTGTCTTCAGCGCCTGCCGGTGCTGCTTGCAATCGACAGGGCGGGTCTTGTCGGAGAGGATGGCGAAACGCATCACGGCATAAACGACATTGCCTATCTTGCGCACGCACCCAACATGACGATATACTCGCCCTCCACCCAGAACGAGCTTCGAAGCATGCTTAGGGATGCCGTGCGGAGGGATATGCCATGTGCGATAAGATATAACCGAGGCTCCCTGCCGGAAGGCGATGACGGGGAGGCTCCGATTGAATACGGAAAATGGGTCGTTGAAAAATCGCTGGAGCAAGTGACCGTGATCGCTACGGGCAGGCTGGTGCATAGGGCGCTGCAGACCGCCTTGGAGCTGAAAGCCGAGGGAAGGGAAATAGGCGTCATAAACGCAAGGTTTATAAAGCCCATGGACCGGGATCTTCTCGATTCGCTTAAAGGCAGGGTGAAAACGGTAGTTACCGTTGAGGACGGAACGGTTGTGAACGGCTTTGGCGCAATGGTTTCTTCGTATTATTCCTGCAGCGGTATAGGCGTTTTGACAAAGGGGATACCCGACAGGATAATTCCGCAGGCTTCCATTGCCGAGCAGGACGTTGAATGCGGACTTGACGTGGGGTCGCTGAAAAAGATGTTGACGGAGGTTATGGATGAAACTGCGGGCAGATGTTAGGCTGGTTGAGCTCGGTCTTGCCGATTCGAGGGAAAAAGCCCGTTCCATGATAATGGCGGGTTTGGTGTACAAAAACGGACAAAAGCTCGATAAAGCCGGCACATTTGTGACCGCCGACGATAAGATTCAGGTGAAGGAAAGCCTTAATCCCTTCGTCAGCAGGGGCGGGCTTAAACTGCAAAAGGCGATCACCGAATACGGGTTGGAGCTTACGGGCAAAGTTGCAATGGATATAGGTGCGTCCACGGGAGGCTTTACGGACTGTATGCTTTCACACGGGGCGGCGAAGGTGTATGCCATTGACGTGGGTTACGGACAGCTTGATTGGCGGCTCAGAAACGACGGGCGTGTTGTCGTAATGGAGCGCACAAACGCCCGGGCAATGGTGCCGGAGTGGTTTGAGGAAAGACCGGAGTTTGCCTCGATAGATGTTTCTTTTATATCGGTTAAGCTGATTTTGCCGGCGCTTTACGAATGCCTTGCGGACGAGGCTGAGGCGGTGGTACTCGTCAAGCCCCAATTCGAGGCAGGACGTGAAAAAATAGGCAAAAACGGCGTTGTAAAGAGCGAGGAAACGCATATTGAGGTCTTATATTCGACGATGTGCTTTTGCAAAGAGAAGGGATACGGGATAAAGCATGTTGACTTTTCTCCGATAACCGGACCGAAAGGGAATATAGAGTTTCTGCTCGTATTGGAAAAGGGCGGGGATATCAAAAACCGCAAAGATGCGGCGGAGTTTGAAAGAATCTGTATCGAAACGGTTAAAGCGGCGCATTGCAGCCTGGATAAAAAGGGTGGTGAAATTGTACATGAAGAAAGTGGGAATTAACTTCAATCTCGCAAATAAGAGCGTTCTGCCGCAGCTTGAAAAGGTTGTGGAAGCCTTTGAAAGCATGGGCTATGAATGCAGTCTGAACACCCCCGATGGGCTTAAACTCGATCCTAAAATGGATTTGGCCGTGGCGGTGGGAGGCGACGGCACGATTTTGCGCATTGCAAGGCTTGCCTCGGAGCATGATCTGCCCGTTTTGGGGATAAATGTCGGCAGAGTCGGCTTCTTAAACGAGATAAGCGTTGAGAACGTGGAAAGGGCTGTTTCCGACTTTGAGGATGGAAAATGCTTTTATGACCGCCTTATAATGATGGAGTGCACGATAAACGGCAAAGAAAAGCTGACCGGAGTGAACGATATAATCATGTACAAAAACAGCTTTTATTCGACCGTGCATATAGATATGGAGTTTGACGGCATATCTGCGGGTGAGGTTTACGGCGACGGTATAATCATATCGACGCCAACGGGTTCAACCGCATACAATCTGTCGGCAGGCGGTCCGATACTACATCAAAACATTGATGCGTTTTCGGTTACGCCGATATGTCCGCATTCTCTCGGCGTAAGACCCATGGTGTTTTCGGCGGATACGACGATGAAGTTTACCGTGAGAAGCGAGGGAAAGCTTTCGGTTGACGGAGTGGACGTGAGAGAGCTTTGCAAAAATGATGTTGTTGAGGCAAGAAGGTCGGACAAGTTTGCGAGGATAATTCGTTTTCAAAGACGCAATATATACTCGCTGATAAGGGGAAAACTGGGCTGAAGAAAGGAAACGGGATGCTTCAACGGGTAAATATCGAAAATATAGCGCTGATCGACAGACTTGAGATAGAGCTTGCGGAGGGGTTTAACGTCCTTACGGGTGAAACCGGCGCAGGAAAGTCGATAATTATTGATGCGCTCGGGCTTATACTCGGCGAAAGATCGAGCAAGGAGCTGATAACCCACGGTGAGCAGAGGGCAAGGGTGGAGGCGGAGTTTTTGCTTTCTGAAAACTCAAATGCAAGAAAATACCTGCTTGAAAACGAGCTTGACTGTTCGGAGGATTACCTGACCGTATCGAGGGAAATATTTGTTTCGGGCAGAAACGTCTGCAGGGTGAACGGAACGCTTGTAAGTACCGCTATGCTCAAGGAGCTGACGTCGCATCTTGTGGATGTGCACGGACAGCATGAGCATCAGTCGCTCATAATGCCGTCAAAGCATATAGACTACCTCGATGCCTTCGGCGGCGAAAGCATTGCCTCGTTGAAGAAGGAAACTGCGGCAAAGTATCACGAGTATAAGCAAATTGCAAAGGAGCTTCAATCGGGCTTTATGTCCGAGGACGAGCGTATGCGCAGGATAGATATACTCGGGTATCAGGTGCGTGAGATAAACGCCGCAGGGCTCTTTAACGGTGAGGAAGAAGCGCTCAAGGAGGAACAGGAGGTTCTGAACAACTCCGAAACTATAATCAACGCCCTAAACTACGCAAACGAAATGCTGAACGGCGAGCAAAGCCAAGCGGTTTCGGCGGTAAAAACGGCGCTGAAGCAGCTTGAAAGCATAGCTTCTATTGCAGGACACTATTCGGAGGTTTCCGAGCGACTGGCGGATGCTTACTACTCTCTTGAGGATGTGGCACGCACGGTGAGCGATATGCGAGCGGACGCAGAGCATAACCCCGGGCGTCTGGACGAAATAGGCGCAAGGCTGTACACCATCGCAAATCTGAAAAAGAAATACGGCGGCAGCGTTGAGGCGGTCATTGCGTTTGGAAACGCCGCCGAGGTCGAGCTTATGCAGCTTGAATGCGCCGATGAAAGGCGTGATGCGCTCATAAAGCGGCTAAACGATGCCGAGATTGAGTACAGAAAAATCGCAGGCGAATTGACCGAGGCGAGAAAAAACGCCGCAAAGGCGCTTGAACCCATGGTAGTGCGGCATTTAAGCGACCTGGGGCTTGTCAACTCGGAGTTTTGCGTGGAATTTACCACCGCCGAGGAAATTTCGGAGTCGGGAACGGATAAGGTAATATTCCTATTGACCACCAACAAGGGCGAGCCGCCGAAGCAGCTCAACAAGGTCGCATCGGGCGGAGAGCTTTCGAGAATAATGCTTGCGCTCAAGACTATAATTGCCGGAGAGGACGATATACCTACGCTCATATTTGACGAAATAGACGTGGGGGTAAGCGGCAGAATTTCCGCAATGGTGGGGGAAAAGATGCACCGCATTGCAAACAGCCGGCAGGTTATCTGCATAACGCATTCGCCGCAGATAGCGGCATACGCCGAGGGGCATTTCCTCGTTGAGAAGCGTGACTTTGGGGATAAGATGAGAACCAACGTGCGCCGGCTGACCATGGACGAGCATATCGACGAGGTAGCCCGAATCATGGGAACGGGTGCCGAAAGTGATTTGGCACGCAGACACGCAGAGGAACTTATAACCGTCAGCCGCAGCAGAACCTTATAGTGAAACTTTATATAATGATGGGGTAAAATACTTTACAGACGGGTGTTAATAGTTGTATAATATCATCATAAATCTTAAAGGAGTATAATCCAATGCTTCAAAACATCATCAGATTTGCGGCGGAACCTGCAACGGGAAGTGGTTTCTCGTTCGGAAGCATCTTTGCAGCATCGCTCGATCCGCTGCAGGTATTCTTTACGTTCCTGCTTGCCCTTATAATCGGCGTAATCATTTTCTTGGTATATAAGGCAACCTTTGCCGGAGTAATGTACTCAAGAAGCTTCAATATCAGCTTAATAATGCTGACGCTCGTAACGTCGCTTATGCTGCTGCTCATTACAAGCAACCTTGCGCTGTCCCTCGGTATGGTCGGTGCATTGTCCATCATCCGTTTCCGCACGGCGGTCAAGGATCCGATCGACACGGTATTTATGTTCTGGGCGGTCGGCGAAGGAATTGCAATCGGCGCCGGCTTCTATGACGTGACCGTTTACTCCGTCATCTGCATAGGGCTGTTCCTTGTTGTGATCGGTGCTGTCAAGGTAAAGGGAGCGCAATCCTACCTTCTGATAATCCGTTACGACGAAGTTGCCTCTGCGACAGTCAAGCAGCTTATGGCAAAGCTTCCGAAGGCAAGGCTTAAAAGCAAAACCGTACGTCCCAATGGCATTGAAATAACAATCGAGGTACGCCTTAAGGATTCCGAAACGGCGTTTGTGGAGCGTCTTGCCAAGGTGGAGGGCGTATATGATGCGGCACTGATAAGCCATCAGGGCGATATTGTGGCGTAAGGCATAACAAATACGGTACTGAAGCAGCCGTGCAGTCAAAGC
>JAEDJH010000073.1 GCA_016296415.1 Clostridia bacterium
CTCAAAATCCTTTGCCAGCGATGGCGTGTGGGTTCGAGTCCCACCACCGGCACCAAAGCATTCAAACCCGAACCTTTTACCGATTGGTGAAACGTTCGGGTTTGTTGTTTTTCTCAATGATAATGCGTAGTCAAAGAAATAGATGGAGGTACGGGTTTTGAGCCTGTACCTCCATTGTTCTTTAGGTATCCTTTTCACTTGCTCTCCTTTCCACTTTTCAAATTCTTGTCTGCCTTCTTCGGATTCAAAAAAGTCTAATATGTCCGGCAGGAAGCATTTTGCCAATGCTTCAATTTCATATTCAGGTATGTGGGACTTGCGAGACGCCCTGCGGGCATGAATGCTTCGCCTGATCGTTCCAACCGCCGGTTTACGATCGTATTCCCGACCACATAACAAAACCCCCTTGACAAAGCCGAAGCGTCGAGGGGGTCGTTTTTACGTTATCAAATCTTTACTGCTGCTGCCTTTGTGCCGTCCTGCGGCTTCTTGCGGCCTTGCGGCGCTTGTTCTCCAGAACGGTCAGAATGACTATGGCGATGATCGAAAGCACCGCAATGACTATCAGTATTTTGAGCGCAGACGTCAGCTTGCCCGTAATGCTTTTTGTGAGGGACCCGATATCAATTTCAATATTTTGGGTGGGCTCGGGCATGGTTTCCGAGGAGATCGGGGTTGCGGTCACGCTTTGGGTGAAAACATAGGGATTGCCGGCATAGTCCTCAAAGTACAGCGAGAACTTAAGCTCTCTCGGGCTTTCCACATACACGGTTATGGGGACGGTGACAATGCCGGGTTTAAGGCTTTCGCACACATAT
Source organism: Clostridia bacterium (assembly GCA_016296415.1). Classification (GTDB taxonomy): domain Bacteria; phylum Bacillota; class Clostridia; order Christensenellales; family CAG-138; genus JAEDJH01. The sequence goes on from JAEDJH010000073.1 coordinate 819, forward strand.
TCCTCGCCCCGAAGCTCTTCGGTGATAACGATATTATTGAAGGTGAAGCTGCTTTCGTTGTTGAGGGTGAACAGAAGCTCCATGCTGTTTTGACTGTTGAGCGGCGACACCACCTCGAGCGTGAACGTAAGCTGAATAAGCGCAGGGTCAACATAAGGACGAACGGGGTAGGACTCCGTCTGGTCACGGTAGGACTCGCCCTTTATGGAGAAAAACACGTTGCGAAGTTCGGTGGGGACGACAACGTATGTGAGTATCTTCTGCTCACCGACGCCGAGGGAGAAGGGCTCGGTGTTGACCTTGTTGCCGAGGTCATCGGTAACGGTTATGTCACGAAGCTTTTGATTGCCGTTGTTGGATATATAGAGCGTGAAGGTGATGCCCTCGGGGGAGTTTTCGCTCTGATGCACAACGACGTTTATCTGCGGATTTATAAAGCCGAGAATGGTCTCGTTGCCGTGGTTGGTCGATTCCGTGGATGAGCCCTCGAAGGTGTAGGTGATGACAGGATAGGAAACGACCGTTTGATCACGCATTGTAAATACGTAGGTAAATGTATAAATTTCGCCCGGTGCAAGGGTAAGGTTTTCGATCATTGCCGCAGACTTTACCTTTTTGTCAACGAGCTTCAGCTTCTTGACGGCAACGCCGCTTTCGTTCTTGATGGTGTAGGTAAGGGTAATGTCCTGACCGGTTTTTGCGTTGGTGCGGCTTGCCTTGCAGGTTACGGTGACTATGTTTTTGGGAGCCTCGCCTGCCTTGAACGAAACGGTTTCATAACGGGTATTTACGCTGCCGTCGGCAAGAAGCTCCTCCCATGAAACTGTATAGGAAAGGGTGGTGCCCATGAGGTCCGCCGAAATAAATACGCTGTGGGTGAAGGAACGGCTTTCGCCCGGCTGGATAATTACGCCGGAGGTGTTGAAGTTGGCATCGTGACCGCTTATGGTGATGTTCTGCCAGGGGAGGCTGCCGCTGTTTCTTACGGTTATCGTGACGGCGGAATAGCCGCCCTCGCTGGTGAGCGCCGAGGTGTCGGCCGAAACGAAAACGGAGGCCGCATTTGCCGAAACGGCGGGCATCAGCATTATAAGGCATATAAATAACGATATAAGCGTTTTAAGGGTCTTATTCATTTTGCTCTCCTTTTTAAGCAAAGCTATTTTATCACGCTATTATAACTTGAACAGCCATGCTTTGGCAACATTCAACGGGTAACTTTTTATGAACAGTCTGTATATAATGAGGCTCACAGGGAGAAAAGAAAAACAAAAGGCACTCAAATCGGCGGGGGCGGCTTGTTTATGTGCGGAGTTTGCTTTATAATCGTGGTATGGAAAACATGAACGGAATACACGGTACGGTTACAAATGCGCTCTTAGCCGGATTGGATAAGCCCCCAAAGCTGCTTAATCCGCTGGTTTTGGCATATATAGGCGATACGGTTTACGATCTTTTTGTAAGGACCTCGCTGATACATACGACGGACTACACGGCGCACGGGCTTCACAGGCTTTCCGTAAGCAGGGTGAAGGCGTCTGCGCAGGCGGAGGCTTTTCACCGCATAGAGGGGATGCTGAACGAGGACGAGCTTTATATCTATAAGCGGGGGCGCAACGTCCATCCGCATACCATGCCGAAAAACGCATCCATGGGCGATTACCGGGTGGCGACGGGCATGGAGGCACTGATAGGCTATCTCTATCTTTCGGGTGCGGACGACAGACTGACGGAGCTGATGGGCCATATAATAAACGACAAATAATATCGGGAGAAAAGCAATGAAAAACAACAGAAGCGATTACAGAGGCGTCAAAAAAGAATACGGCGCCGAGCGAGGCGGAAGGAGCTACGGCGGCGAGTGGGACAGGGATGAAACCTACGGCGCACGGGGCGGCTACGGCAAAAGCAGAGATGAAAACTACGGCAGGAAAGGCGGTTACGACAAGAACAGGGACAGCTACCCCCGGGGCAAAAACGACAGGCCGCAGTTTGACCGCAGTGATAAGAAACCGCCCGAGTACAGGCGTGAAAACAACTTCGCCCGTGACGGGGGCTTCAAGAGAGCCGAAAGGGACGAGCCTGCCGCAAAGCCCTCATACGGCATCATGGACAAGCCGGCTGAAAATACCGAATACAGGGACGAGCTTCCAAACATCATCATGGGGCGAAATGCCGTCAAGGAAGCAATAAAGAGCGGACGCAGCATAGACAAAATATGGGTGAACGCCGAACAGGACGGCTCGCTCAGGGAAATATTGGGGCTGGCACGTGATAAAAACCTGCTCATTCGTGAGGTGCCAAGGCAGAAGCTCGATGAGCTCTGCATGCCGTTCGGGCATGGGCAAAAGACGGGCAACCATCAGGGCATAGCTGCGTTTATCCCCGGTGCGGAATATTGCGACATACAGGACATACTCGATGCGGCGGCGGCAAAGGGGGAAAAGCCCTTTGTGGTGCTGCTCGACGGCATTGAGGATCCGCACAATCTCGGCTCCATAATCAGGAGCGCAGTATGCTCGGGAGCGCACGGCATAGTTATAACCAAGCGCAGGAGCGCATCGCTGACCGCCGCTGCGGTAAAGGCGTCCGCAGGAGCGGTTGCCCATGCAAACGTGGCAAAGGTCTCCAATCTTTCAAACGCCATAGACAGGCTGAAGGAGGAAGGACTTTGGATAGCCGGTGCGGATATGTCGGGGACGGCGATGCACAAGGCGGATATGAAGGGCGCATTGGGGCTCGTCATCGGCAGCGAGGGCGAGGGAATATCGAGGCTCGTTGCGGAAAAATGTGACTTTATGGTGTCGATACCCATGTCGGGCGCAATAGATTCGCTCAACGCATCCGTTGCGGCAGGAATACTCATGTTTGAAAAGAGAAGGCAGGATATTACGGGCTGATATGCAGTTTGCGGCAAAGCGCAGCATCATACCAAATGCCGTAAGGGAGGTTTCGCTCGAGGAAATGCTCCGTGCAAGGGACGAGCGTGCCGAAAGGCAGAGGGAGCTGCTTGAAAAATACGGGCTTCCGGTGCTTTCGGTTACGCTGAATATAGCCGGAGGCGTTAAAAACACACCCATGATACGCACGCTGTTCGGGATTTGCATGGATAAGGTGCGGGCGGCGGTGGAGCATTCGGGCGGCGGCATCGTCGATCTTGAAGAGGTTTTTGCCGATACGGGCTGCGAGGCACAGATGGGTGTTTCGGGAATTTCGGCGAAAAGGCTGAAGGCGATCGCCTGCGGACTTGAGGAGCGGGACGAAACAGGAAGACTGTACGATATAGACATAATCGACGAAAACGGCGAAAAGCTGTCCCGACCGACGGAGCGAAAATGCCTTATATGCGATAATCCCGTGAAGCTTTGCGCCAGAAGCCGCAGGCATACCGCCGGGGAGCTTTTTTCAAGGACGAACGAGCTTATCGCAGGTGAGCTTTCACGGATCATAGAGGCGGCGGCATACTTTGCGCTTATAAAGGAGGTAGAGGCAACGCCCAAACCCGGGCTTGTCGATCTTGACAACAACGGCGCACATACGGATATGGATTTGGAGCTTTTCAGGCAAAGTGCGGCGGCGACGTCACCGTTTTTCGGAAAGATGGCTTATGCGGTCTTTACATGGAAGGATGGCGATGCGGCGGCGCTTATGAAAACGCTCAGACGGACAGGCATGGACGCAGAGTATGCCATGCTCGCCGCCACAAATGGGGTAAACACCCACAAGGGGCTTATATTCTCGCTCGGGCTGCTGACGGCGGCGGCGGCGCTTTGCATAAAATGCGGCTGTGACTTTGACGAAATCGCACCGTGGGTAAAGACACTCGTGCAATCCGAAGGCTCCGAAACCGTGAGTGCCGCCACAAACGGCTCGCGTGTATATGACAAATACGGTGCAAGGGGCGCAAGGGGCGAGGCCGAGGGCGGCTATGAAAACGCCTTCCTTGCGGCGGCGGCGATAGAGCGCAGACTGCATGACGGCATGAGTGAGAACGATGCCCACGTGCTTTCGCTGATGGAGCTTACTGAGCGCATGGACGACAGCAATCTCCTGCACAGGGGCGGCATGGACGGGCTTCGGTTTTTCAAGGCGGAGTCCGCAAAAATAAACGCTCTACCGGAAAGCGGGAGGATAGAGCGCATCAGGCTTTTTGACGCCGAGGCGATAAAGCGGAACTTAAGTCCCGGCGGCGCTGCGGATATGCTCTGCGCAGGGATATTCCTAAACAGAATAAAAAACGAGCTTTTTTGAAAAGGTGCCTGCTTTCCGTAAAATACAGCCCCTCGCTTATGCGAGGGGCTTTGCTCGCTTATGCGAGGGGCTTTGCTTTTACCTC
>JAEDJH010000013.1 GCA_016296415.1 Clostridia bacterium
TGCGGGCAAAACCCCCCAAGTTTTCCCATAAGGGAATACTTGTCCTCCCGTGAAAAGCCCTCTTCCTTAACGAAGCCCCTTCTTGGCGCCCCCCTGCGCTTCCCCTCACAAAAAACATCTTTATCTCCTCCCAATAAGCTTTTTCCGCCTTCTTTGGGGGTGCAGTCTCCCCTGCCGGGGTACAAGTATTTCCTTACGGGAAAACTTGAGGGCAGCGCCCCCGAAAAAGCCAAAAGTCAAAAGAGGCCTCCCAGCACGCTCCCCTTTTGCCGCATTTTTGCACCGAAAACAAATCCCTTAAACCATTGCTTATGCAACAAAAAAGTAGTATTATATAGTAGCATAGATATACATATATATCGGCGGAGCCTCGGACGGACGGAAAACAGCGGCTGTCACGGGTTTTTGCCGACTTATAAAGGCGGCCGCCCTGCTATACTTTCTCCCTTTTCGGGTGAAAAAGCTCTGCGGCAAAAAGACGGCGTCCGTGCGCTTTCCCCCGTGGGGCGCAAATATGACCGATGCCGTCGGTGAAATGAAATGGAAAACGGAAAAAGAAGGCTCACACAGCGCATATACCTTGCGGTAAAAAGAGGGCTTGACATACTTATCTCGGCGATACTTCTCGTTCCGTCCGCATTCGTGATGGGCGTTTTCGCCATACTCATCAAGGCGGAGGACGGCGGTCCCGTGCTGTTTAAGCAGGACAGGATAGGACGGGGCGGTAAAACGTTCAAGTTTTACAAGCTGCGCTCGATGCGTGTGAACAGCGAGCATACCGGCACGGGCGTGTATTCGGAAAAGGACGACCCCCGTGTTCTCAAGATCGGTAAAATCGCCCGCATGACGAGCATTGACGAGCTTCCGCAGCTTATAAACATCCTTCGGGGGGATATGTCGCTTATCGGTCCAAGACCTCCCCTCACCTACCACCCCTGGCCGATAGAGGAATATACCGACGAGCAGAGGAAAATGTTCGACGTGCGCCCGGGCATAACCGGCTGGGCGCAGGTGAACGGGCGAAAGACCGTGGAATGGCACAGGCGCATAGAGCTTAGCTGCTATTATGCAAAAAACGTGTCGTTTGCGCTCGACGTGAAGATATTCTTCATGACCGTGTTCAAGGTATTGAGGAACGACGATAACTTAAACGACGGCAAAACGCTTGAAAAGTCCGAGCATAAGGCGGAGGTCTGACAAATGCTGAAGCTGATGTATATAACGAACGACCCTGCCGTTGCAAGGATCGCCGCCGAGGCGGGCGTTGACCGCATCTTCATCGACATGGAGGTACTGGGCAAGGCGGAGCGTCAAAAGGGCATGAACACCGTGCAGTCTAACCATACGCCCGAGGACATACGGCGTGTGCGTGCGGCGATAGGAAACACGGCGGAGATAATCGCCCGAATAAATCCGCTTAACCCGAACAGCGGTGCGGAGATCGACGCCGCCGTGGGAAACGGTGCGGACATAATAATGCTGCCGATGTGGAAAACCGCCGCCGACGCAGAGCGCTTTTTGTCGCTGGTAAACGGGCGCAGGCGCACCATGCTGCTTTTGGAAACGGATGCCGCCGCCGACTGCATTGCGGAGGTGGTGAAGCTCGGCGGTATAGACGAGATACATATCGGGCTGAACGACCTGCATCTATGCTATCGGCAGAAATTCATGTTTGAGCCGCTTGCCGACGGCACGGTGGAGCGCATCGTCGGGACGGTAAAGGCGGAGGGCATCCGCTGCGGCTTCGGGGGAATGGTTCGCCCGGGCTCGGGAATGCTTCCGGCGGAGCTGATACTTTCGGAGCATTGCAGGCTCGGCTCGGAGATAGTCATTCTCTCACGGGGCTTCTGCAATGCCGCACAGTTCACCTCCGAGGCGGCGATACGGGGGCAGTTCACCGCAGGCGTTGCCGAGATACGTGCGCTTGAACGGGTGTATGCCGGCTGGACGCCCGAACGCTTTGAGAAAAACCGCCTGACGGTAAAGGCGCAGGTAAGCGAAATAGTTTCACGGATGGGCTGACGATGAAAACCCTTATAACCGGTGCGGCAAAGTTTAATGAAGAGCAGCTTTCCCTGCTGAATGCGGCGGGGATCGAAACGGTATTCCACCGGGACGAGCGTGAGCGGGTGGAAAACCCCGGGCGCTTCGAGGCGGTGGTATGCAACGGGCTTTTTATGCACAACGACATAGAGCGCTTCACCGCCCTCAGATTCGTGCAGCTTACCTCGGCGGGGCTTGACCGTATGCCCATGGACTACGCACGGGCGCACGGCATAACCGTTAAAAACGCAAAGGGCGTTTACAGCATACCCATGGCGGAGTTTGCCGTCTGCGGCATACTCGACCTTTACAAAAAAAGCCGCTTTTTTGCGGAAAATCAGAAACAGCACCGCTGGGAAAAGCACCGTGGGCTTTCGGAGCTTTTCGGAAAAACGGCGTGCATCGTGGGCATGGGCGACGTCGGCACGGAAACGGCACGGCGGCTCAAAGCCTTCGGCTGCCGCATAATCGGCGTGAACCGAAGCCAAAGGACGGACGAAGCGTTTGATGCGGTGCTTCCGCTTGAGGGGCTGGAGGAGGCGCTTGAAAAAAGCGACATAGTCGTTATCGCCATCGCCCTGACCGATGAAACCAAAGGCATCGTTCGCCCCCTTGTTCCAAGCAAAATGAAGCACGGAGCGATACTTGTGAACGTGGCGAGGGGTGCGCTCATCGACGAGGCGGAAACGGCGGCGGCGCTCACGGACGGGCGGCTGTCGGGTGCGGCGCTGGACGTGTTCGAAAGCGAGCCGCTTGACGAAAAAAGTCCGCTTTGGGAAGCTTCCGAAAGGATGCCGGATAATGTGATACTCACGCCCCACAACAGCTTTGTCGGCGACGGAAACGGGCGCAGGCTGTTTGAGGTGATATACAAAAATCTTACGGAGGATATAAAAAAATGAAGCGGTTTTACGGGGACGAGATAAGGCGGAGGCTCGATTCGGAGGAAAAATACAGGGAGCTTTTGTTCCCGAGGTGCTATCTTTTCACCGATAAACGCCTGACCGATAACGACCGCTACCCGTTCTACGGCAGGTGGAGCGGGGCGCAGGTGGGCGGCTATACCCTCTATGCACAGGAAAAGACCCATGCCTATACCGCCGAAAGGGACGGCGTCGCCGCCGCATTGGTGGGACACGCCTTCGACCCCTTCACGGGCGTTTTGGACGAAAACGAGATACTTACCGCCTGCATCGACGCATGGAGGCGTGACGAAGCGGCATTTTTCGACATTGTGAACCGAATAACGGGCGTTTTTGTGATAATTCTGGCGGAGGGCGAAAGGCTCACCGCCGTGCAGGACTGCTCGGGTATGCAGATGCTCTACTACGGCAGGGCGGACGGGCATATATGGATGACCTCCGCGCCGCAGCTTGTGGGCGACGTATGCGGCCTTAAAAGGACGGAGTACGTTATGCGCCTTTTAAACAGCAGGGGCTATTACAGGGGGAGCCGCTTTCTGCCGGGCGACCTTTCGCCCTATGAGGAGCTGACGAGGCTCGGGCCGAACATGGTTTTAAGGTATGACGGCGAATTTACCCAAAGGCGCTTTTTCCCCGTCACGGAGCGCAGGGAGCTTTCGGAGGAGGAGAAGCCCCGGGCGATAGAGGAGATATATTCGCTTTTCAGAAAAAATATCGAGATGATACTTGAAAAATGGGACTCGGCGGCGCTTTCCCTGAGCGGCGGCACGGACAGCAAGACCACGCTTGCGTGTGCAAACGGGCTGTACGACCGCTTCATGCGCTACAGCTTTGCGTCAAAGCCGTCGGAGAAGCAGGATGCGGATGCGGCGGCGGAGATCTGCAAAAAGCTTGGGCTTTCGCATAAGCTGTACGTCATACCCGAGGACGAAAACGAGATAGAGGACTATGACTTTCTCGTAAAGCTCATCGACCACAATACGTCGTATCTTTGCGCCTTCTATAAAAACGAGCTGAGGAAGTACATTTGGCTTTCACGCAATCACGATTACAAAACGGAGATAAAGTCCGACGCCTCCGAGATAGGCAGGGCTATAATGCAGCGAAAATACCGTGTAAGGCTTCCCGAGGTGCTTGCCCCGAGGCATTTCACGGCGTTCCACGCAAGATACTTTTTCGAGCCGTCGCTGATGCGTGCGGCGGACAGGGCGAACCGCAGCCTTATGGAAAAAACGGGGCTGACGGGGCCGATAAAGGGCTATGAGCATCTGACGCTGTATTTTTGGGAGGTACGCATGGGCTCGTGGGCGGCGACGTCCTTCCATTCGCAGCAGTTTTTCGGGGAAGTAGTCATCCCCTACAACAACCGCAGGCTCATGGATATGTTTTACGGCTTCACCTATGACGAAAGGCTGAACGACGTTCCGCACAGGCTGCTCATGAAGCGGGGCAATCCCGCCGTGGCCGATATGAATATCCATGTAAAGGACAGCTATTTCGACAAAAAGCGGATATTCCTTGAAACCGTTTACTACCTTTACGCAACACGCCTTAACGTCTTCGGCAGGAAGAAGGCGGGGAAATAATTCAAACCAACGACGGAGAGGACGAAACCATGAAAGTTTTGATTGTTGCCACCGTTAAAAGCCATATCGTGCAGTTTCACCGACCGCTTGTGAGTATGCTTCATGAGCACGGTGCGGAGGTCTATGCTGCGGCGTACGACAACCTTGCCGTCAAAAACGGGCTGAAGCTGGACTTTGTTGACGGCGTGTACGACATACCCTTCGTGCGCTCTCCGTTCAGCCCGAAGAACATCGTCGCATACCGTGCGCTGAAAAAGGTGATCGACGGGGGCGGCTTTGACGTTATCCACTGCAATACGCCCGTCGGCGGCATAGTCGGACGCCTTGCGGCAAGAAAGGCCAAAAAGGGCGGCACGAAGGTGCTTTATACCGCCCACGGCTTCCACTTTTTCAAGGGAGGACCGAAAAAAAGCTGGCTGATATATTACCCCGTGGAAAAGCTGATGGCACGCCTGACCGACAGGCTGATAACCATCAACGAGGAGGATAACCGGCTTGCCGAAGAAAAATTCAATACCGAGGTATGCCGCATACACGGCGTGGGCGTCGATACCGAACGCTATCACGAGGCGGACGGCGAAACGAGGGCTTCCCTGCGTGCGGCGGAGGGGCTTACGGACGGGGATTTTGCGATACTCTGCACGGGCGAGCTGAACGAAAACAAAAACCAGACGACGCTGCTTGAGGCGGCGGCGAAGCTGAAAGAAAGCCTGCCGAACCTGAAGGTGCTTCTGGCGGGCAACGGACCGCTTGAGGGCAGGCTCCGTGAAAGGGCCGCCTCATTGGGGCTTGAGGACACGGTACGCTTTTTGGGCTACAGAACGGATCTGGAGCGTGTGGCGCCCGCAGTGGATATTGTCGTGTCGTGCAGCCGGCGCGAGGGGCTTCCCCTGAACATCGTGGAGGCGATGCTCTGCGGCAGGGCTGTCGTTGCCTCCGAAAACAGGGGTCACAGGGAGCTTGTAAAGGACGGGAAAACGGGATATATACTCTCCCCCGACGATGCGGAGGGCTTTGCCGGGGCGATACTCCGCCTTGCAAACGACAGGGAGCTTCGCATGAGGCTCGGCGCCGAGGGCAAAAAATTCGCCCAAAGCTATACCGTGCCGAACGTGAAAAAGGAGCTTGAGGAGATTTATTTTGCTGATAGCGAGGTAAAAAAGTGAAAGTTGGAATTTTAACGCATTATGATGTAAATAATCAGGGCGCACAGCTTCAGATGACCGCCATGGCGAAAAAGCTTGAGAGCATGGGTCACGAGGTACGCATTCTGACATATAAAAAGAATTTTGACTACAACGGAGACGAGGAGCTTAGAAATCAGGTATCACTGCGTTCTGTGCCCTATTATATAAAGCATTACCTCCTTGAAAAGGGTCTGCCGCTAACATGGTTCAACACACGGAAGGTGCTGAAAAACCGCAGAGCGAGGAGGCGGTTCACTTACGCCCCTTATGACAGCAGCGGCTGTGATGCGGTGATTATAGGCAGCGACGAGGTGTTCAGCGTAGATGTCGGCTGCAACAGGATGATGTACGGTCACGGCATTGGCGTCCCCGCCATTGCGTATGCGCCGAGTTTTGGAATGACGAATGTGGATATGCTTAACGAGCGCGGCTGTTTTGACGATGTGCAAGGCGGTCTGCGATCCATGTATCGCCTTTCCGCAAGGGATGCACATACCAGGGAGATGATACGCATACTGACGGGGCGAGATGTGCCGATGGTGTGCGATCCTGTTTTGCTCTACGAGGGCGAATATACCTCCCCCGAAAGGCAGATCAAGAGACCGTATATGCTAATTTACGCTTATGATAGAAATATGACGGCAGCGCATGAGGTGGAGGCCATAAAGGCGTATGCCAAAAAGCATGGCCTGATGACGATTTCTGCGGGCACATATCATAAATGGTGCGACAAAAACATTGCCTGCAACGCAGAGGAGTGGTATGGCTATTTCAAAAATGCAGCGTGCGTCGTGACGGATACGTTCCACGGCACCGTAGCTTCCGTATGCAACAACAGCAATGTTGCGGTGTTTGTGAGGACGAAGCTGAACTTGAACAAGCTTACCTCTCTGCTTATCGAGCTGAATATGGAGGACAGGCGAATAAACGAATTTACCGAGGATGAGCTCGAGCGTATCTTATCTGCCAAGATCGACTACGCCGCAGTGAACGAAAAGCGAAGCGCCATGGCGAAGGCAGGCGAAAACTATCTTAAATGGGCGCTGGAGGGGATAAATGAAGAATAATATATCATTAATACGTTCATCCGCCTGTACCGCATGCGCCGCATGTTTTGCTGTATGTCCTGCCGGTGCGATCTCAACGGAGATGGACGCCGCAGGGTTTCTCCGTGCGAAGGCGGACGATGAAAAGTGTATTGAATGCGGCATGTGCAATGTCGTATGCCCTTTAGGGAAATGCGAAAACGGTGCGGATCTGTTCGGAATACCGCCGCTTGCGCTCCAAAGCTGTGATGGGGCGGTGCTCAAAAACAGCGCCTCTGGCGGGATAGCTCATGAGCTTGCCGAAAAAGAGCTTATATGCGGAGGCAAGGTCGTCGGCGCAGTCTACGATCCGACTGACGACAGGGTCTGTCATCGTATAATTACCGATGCAAGCGATATTCGTTTTCTGGACGGTTCTAAGTATCTTCAGAGTGATACGGGAGCCGCATTCAAGGCGGTTGTTGAGCGCGCAAAGGAGGAGCATTTCGCTGTTTTCGGCACCCCGTGTCAGATATCGGGGCTGCATGCTGCGGCGAAAAAGCTCGGTGTAAGAAAAAACCTGCTTTTGGTGGAGATATTCTGCCATGGGGTCCCATCGTACAGACTCTGGGAGGAGCAGCTTGAAAAAATGCGGGCAAAAACCGGTGCCGTAAAATTCAAATCGCTTACCTTCCGTGATAAGTCAATGGGCTGGCATAATTACCGCCTGACGGTATCCGACGGACAAAGGAAGTATTGCGGCGACAGGGAGACAACGCTGTTTTGGCAGGTCTATTTCGAAGATGTTCTGTTAAACGATGCATGCTATTCCTGCACGGCGAGGCTGTCAAATTCATTGGCCGATATCAGGATCGGCGACTACTGGGGTGCATTGCACCAAAGCCGCACCGACGGAGTATCGCTTGTGTTCCCGATAACGGAAAGCGGACAAAGCGCAATAGATGCGCTCATACAATCGGGCAAGGTTTTGCGGCTGGAGTCTACGGACGCAGCGGAGGCACTGAGGTATCAGAACATGAAGCCCTATCCCGAGAGCGATCTGCATAAAAATGCCATGCGGGACTTGGCGGTCGGAAAACCCGTCGGGACAGTCATAAAGGAATACAGAAAACGTCAGCCGCTTGCGAAGAAACTGAAGCGGACGGTGCTTGTGTTCAGCGCAATGATTCCGCAGGGACTAAGGCAGCGACTCAAAAGGATGAGGAATAAACAATAGGGGGGAGTTTTTTTTGAAAGGAATTATCAGAATACTTCACATTGTAACCACGATGGATACGGGAGGTGTGGAAACATTGCTGATGAATCTTTACCGTAATATAGACCGAACGAAGGTACAGTTCGACTTTTTGAAGCACCGTTCGTCGCATGACTTTTATGACGACGAGATAATCAAAATGGGCGGCAGGATCTACCCCGGAATACCGTTTAATCCACGGAAAATGGGTGCGTACAATGATTTTCTCGAGAGCTTTTTTCGTTCGCATCCCGAATACAAGGTGGTGCACGCCCATACGCATTATAATATGTTTGCGCTGCGTGCGGCAAAAAAATGTGGGGTGCCCGTGCGAATTGCCCATGCACATATTGCATACCCGAAATTTGACCGCAAGTATCCCTTCAAGCTTTATAATAAGCTGAATGTCGGGCGATACACCGCCTTGCAAACGACAAGGAGCTTCGCATGAGGCTCGGCGCCGAGGGCAAAAAATTCGCCCAAAGCTATACCGTGCCGAACGTGAAAAAGGAGCTTGAGGAAATTTATTTTACAAAGCAGGAGGGCAAATGAGCGTAAAATATTCCGTCATAATACCGGTATATAACGCCGAATCCACCCTTCGCCGCTGCCTTGACAGCATTACGGGGCAGGGCTTTTCGGATTATGAGATAATCGCCGTAAACGACGGCTCGGCGGACTTAAGCGGAAAAATACTTGCCGAATATGCCGAAAGGTTTCCGAAAGTGCGCTATATCGACAAGGAAAACGGCGGCGTTTCATCGGCACGAAATATGGGTCTTGACATGGCCTGCGGCGAATACGTTTTGTTCGTGGACAGCGACGACTACGTCACGGACAATTTCTTTTCCGCACTTGAAAGGGCAACCGCCGACAGCCCCGATTACATACAGTTTTTCGGCAGCAAGGGCTGCGACGGCTCCGTGCGGAGCTTTTCGGGGGAGGCTGCGGTCGATTGGCTGGCGGAGCTTAACTGCACCGAGTACCTCAATTCCCCGTGCTCCAAGGCGTACAGGCGCAGCATCATCGAGGAAAATGGGATACGCTTCCCACATAAACTGTCCATCGGTGAGGACAAGGTGTTCGTTTTCAGATACGTTCTGTGTGCGGAAAGCTTTGCCGAATGCAGGGAGGCGGTATATCATTTTACCGTCGATAACAAAAATTCCCTTTCGAGGGGAAGGCGGGAAAACCTTGACGAAAGTCTGCTTTTGGTGCACAGACTGATGTTTGATGCGCTGAAAAATTCAAGGCACGCCGAAAATAAAACGCTCCTTGCGGCGGTCAGCTATTCGTTTTTCAGAAGCGCATACACGGCGATAAGGGAGCTGAGAAAGTTTGACCTCACAAGGGGCGGGCGCATAAAGAGGGCGAAGGAGATCTGCCGCCGCTATGCGGAAAAGGACGTATATTACAAAAGGAACCTGAAGCACGCTTTGATAGCCCTTCCGGTAAAAAAAGGCTGGGCGGGGCTTATCGATCTGATGCTGGGATTTGTTTGATGCGATATGAAAAGGGTACTTGAGATAATAGGAAAGCTGTACATCGGCGGCGCCGAAAAGGTCGCAAGGGACATAGGATATTATGCCGATCCCTCGCGCTTTGCCGTGGACTACCTGGTTTTCGGCGACGAAAAGGGCGTTTATGAGGATGACCTCACGGCAAAGGGCTGCCGCATATTCCACGCTGCGCCGCCCTCCGACGGCTACAGGGGCTACGTCCGCACGCTCGAAGGGCTGATAAAGCAAAACGGCTACGACGTCGTTCATTGCCACACGATGTTCAGCTCCGGCTGGGCGATGTGGGTCGCCAAAAGGCTCGGCGTGCCCGTGAGGATAAGCCATTCCCACAGCATAAGGATACCCGGGCGCAGAGGCTTTGCACAGTCCCTTTACGAAAGGGCGATGCGCCTTGTAATTTTGAGATGCTCCACGCAGCTTGTGGGCTGCGGAGTGGATGCGGGCAGATGGCTTTTCGGCAAAGGGGCGTTTGAAAGGCGGGGCATAACGATACTAAACGGCATCGAAACGGAAAAATTCACCTATTCCGAAGCCTGCCGGAGTGAGGTAAGGCACACCCTCGGCATCGGGGATAAATTCGTCATCGGTCACGCCGGACACATGGCAGAGGTAAAAAACCAGAGCTTTCTTATAGAGCTTATGCCCGAGGTGCTGAAAAGGAGACCCGACGCCGTGCTTTTGCTTCTTGGCGACGGGCAGGACAGAAGCATGCTCGAAAAAAAGGCGGAGGCGCTCGGGCTTTCGGATAAGGTGATAATGACGGGCAACGTGCGTGACGTTTACCGCTACCTCAGCGCAATGGACGTGTTTGCATTCCCGTCGCTGTATGAGGGAATGCCGCTTGCGATGGTGGAGGTGCAGTCAAACGGTCTGCCCTGCATCATATCCGACAGGGTGCCGAAGGACGTTTTCCTCACGGAGCTTTTGAAGCCCCTGCCGCTTGAGGCGGGAGCGGAGGCATGGGCGGAGGCGATATGTCGTGCCGGGCGAAGGGAGCCCGAAAAATACGGCGGGGCGATGAGAAAAAGCGGCTTTGATTTTATGAATATGATAGAGAAGGTATATTCGATATATGAAGGAAAAATCGACAAATAAGCTAAAAATTTTCTTTGCGAAGTGCCTGTATGCCGTTGTGAAGCATTTTCCGCTGTCCGACGGTCGGATGAGCTTTGGCGCAAAGCGGCTCCGCAGGTTTTGCGCACGGCTTGCCCTCCCGCACTGCGGAGAAAATGTGAATATAGAGCACGGTGCACGGTTTGCATGGGATCTGAGAGTTGGTGATAATTCCGGTGTCGGTGTAAATTCGCTGATTTCTTCTAATGTTACCATAGGAAGAGATGTTATGATGGGACCCGACTGCATGATATTTACGTCGAATCACGGCATGAGCGATTTCTCTGTGCCGATGTGGAGACAAAAGTCAACAAAACCCAGACCCGTCGTGATATGTGATGACGTTTGGATAGGAGCACGTGTTATAATACTTCCGGGTGTCCGTGTCGGCACCGGAAGTGTTATCGGCGCAGGTTCCGTTGTTACCAAGGATGTTGAGCCGTACTCCATAGTCGGAGGAAACCCTGCAAAAAAGATAGGTTCGAGAATTAAGGAGAAAGTGGAATGAAGAAGCGTATTTTGTTCGTAATACCAACATTGCGTCTCGGCGGTGCGGAGAAGGCGCTGAGTTCGTTGCTTAATTGCATGGACTCCGACAAATACGACCTCAATCTGCTGTTGTTTGCCAAGGAGGGTGAGCTTCTTGACACTATACCGGATTGCATAAATGTCATTGAAGTCGATAAAAAAACCCGTGCCATGATATTGGAGGGGCGGTATTATTTCAAGGATCTTATAAAGGGCTTTTATATCGGCGCGATGTTTACACGCCTTTTGATATACGCATCGACAAAGCTGAAACCGCTTAAAAAACTCGTAGGTGAGTTCAGTTGGAAGCGTATTTCAAAACATATTGCACCCATTGAGGGGCATTATGATGTAGCAATCGGCTTTTTGGAAGGGTATACGGATTTTTTTGTCATCGACAAAGTGAACGCCGACAGGAAAATCGGTTGGATACACAGCGATATGTCAAAGCGCAGTGTTTCTGAGGAGGAACAATATTATGCTGCCTTTGATGCGCTTGCAACCATATCGAAGGTATGCCTCGATGCGTTTTGCGAAAAATTCCCGTCAGCAAGCGATAAAATCCGAGTAGTCGAAAACATCGTGTCCTCTGCTGTCGTCCGGTCGAGCGCAAGCAGGAGCGTTTCGGATGTATGGCGCAGGGAGGCGTTTAATATCGTGAGCGTGGGGAGACTCTATGCCGAAAAGGGTTATGATATGGCGATAGACGCCTGCAGACTGTTAAAGGACAGGGGGTACGATGTCGTATGGCATGTATATGGCAGCGGCGCACTGAAAGGTGAGCTTGAACGAAAGATAGCGAAACTTGGGCTTAAAGATGCGTTCCTGCTCGAGGGAGTAAGGGAGAATCCGTATCCGTATATGAGTGCGGCGGATGTGCTGGTACAATCATCGAGGTATGAGGGCAAATCGATTGTCCTCGATGAGACAAAGATACTCGGTAAACCGATAGTCGTTACGAACTATCCTTCCGTTGCCGATCAGATAACCGACGGCGTTACGGGCATAGTGGTAGCGATGGATGCAAAATCCATTGCGGACGGTGTAGAACGCATAATAAACGATCCGATACTCGCCGCAAAGCTGGGCGAAAATTGCCTTAAATGCGAAAATACGAGTATAAGGGCGCTTGAAGAAGTGTATAGCATGATAGAACACCATGCCCGGAGGATTGCAGAATGAATATCCACATGGCACTGCTTCTTGCGGTGATGGCAACAGCGTTTATATTTGAGTGGCTTGGCGCAAAACATACGCAGAAAACCAAAAGGAACTGTATAATTGTCATAACCGTCATTATAACACTGTTTTCCGGTCTCAGGACGTGGTGGCTTGGAGATTTGATAAAATACTATACTCTGTTTACCAAATGCAACAGTCCCGATTGGCAGAATGTCGTGTTTGAAACGATAGAAAACAGCGGAATAAGGATTTTTTTCAAACTTATCGGCGGATTAAACTTGCCGTATGAGGTGTGCATATTCTTAATATCCGCATTTTCGGCGTCGGCGCTTGCACTGCTCGTGTACCGATATTCACCCTCCACCTATTGGAGCTATGTTATTTGGATAGCGGTAGGCTTCTATATGTTTACCTACAGTGGTCTGAAACAGACGATAGCGATGGGGTTTGTTATGTTTGCCATGATTGGAGTTATCGAACGTAGATTTTGGCTGTTCTTGTTTATGGTGCTTACAGCGGGGCTTTTTCATGTGCCTGCGCTCATATTCCTTATCGCTTATCCCTATGCAAACCAATCGTCAGGGCGAGCGAGCATGTTTACCATAATCATACTAATCGCTGCGATGTACTTGCTGAGGAATACGATCGTTGGGATGCTTGTGGAAGCATATTATTCGGATGGGTCGGACATTCTTGCCCCTGCTTCGGGTATAGGTGGACGATTTATGCTGATGATAGTTATGCTTATCGGCGCAGCGATAGTAAGACCCATAAAATTTGAGCGAGGGCCGTATCCAAAGGTGTTTTTCATAATGGTTTTAGCGTGTGCGATACAGCTTTACTCGATATACGACAATGTATTTACACGTCTTGCGGACTACTTTTTCCAAATGTCGGTGCTGTTTGTACCGATGATGCTCAGTCCGAATACGGAGGATAGAGTATATTATGAGTGGCGTCCGTCGTACAAAATAATTGATGCCAAAATGTACGTGATCCTGTCCATATTTGTTACCGCATTTGCGCTTTGGTTTTATAACTCCACATTGGAGGGCTGTTCGCAGTTCCTCAGCGGCTATAAGTTTATTTGGGAGATAAACGCAAACTCCCTTTACGGTACATAAGGGGGGTGGAAAAATGAGTACTGTCAGCGTGATAATTCCTGTTTATAACTGCACAAAGTATCTTCCCGCCTGCGTGGAGAGCATAGCGAAGCAGTCGTTTTCGGACATTGAAATACTCCTTGTCGATGACGGGTCAACCGACCTAAGCCCCGCTCTTTGTGATGAACTTGCTGAAACCGATGATAGAATACGCGTTTTTCACAAGCCTAACGGCGGTGCATCGAGTGCGAGAAACGTCGGCATTAAAAACGCCGATGGCAGATACCTGCTGTTTGTAGATTGCGATGATACTGTGGACAGCGGGTGTATAGAGGGTTTGCTTTATGCGCTTACAGCGTCGAGTGCGGATATGGTGGTATTCGGCATGGCATTTGATTACTATTCGGGGGAGGCGTTAAAGCGAACGAACAAATTGCATTATGGCGGCGAATGTAGGTTGTCAATTCAGGATGTTGGGAGAAATTTTGCCGAGCTCTTCAGCACAAACTCGCTTTCGAGTGCCTGCAACAAGCTTTTTACGAGGGCGATAATAGACGAAAACACTTTGCGATTCGACGAATCCATGTGCTTATACGAGGACTTTGACTTCGTGCTCAGATATATGGCGGCTGCAAAGTCTGTGACGGTGCTGACGGATTGTTGGTACCATTACCGTGTATTTGCGGAGGGTAATCATTTTAAGAAGCGGATCGCAAACATAGATGCCTTGATAAACGGTGTCATGGCACTCTGCCGCTCGGCAAATGAATTTGATGAGGCGACATCGGGAGCATCTGCCGCATCGATTGTAATGAGACTCGGACTACAGCTTTTATACAGGCATTTTATTTCGGTCGGCAACACCCTTGCTGCCTTGCGTGCAAAGTGTGTGCGGTACATGGCTTCTGTGCCGACAGCGAGAAGTGACACGCTCGACAAGACAGAGAAAAAACTGCTTGCCTTTATACAAACCGAAAGCTATTTTTCTATGTATCTGTGGCTTCAGACCAAAAAAATCGTCCGCTTTATAAAAGGCACGGTAAAAAAGATATTGAGGGTATGATATAATGAAAGAAATATCACTAAAGGAAATGCAGAAAATCGAGCTTGATCTGCTTCGGTATTTTGTCGGAATATGCGACAGATACAAGCTTCGCTACTATATCGACGGAGGGACTTTGCTCGGTGCCATGTGCTACGAGGGCTTCATACCATGGGATGATGACATTGATATAAAAATGCCGCGCCCCGACTATGAAAAGCTAAAGTCGCTGCAGCTGGAATTGCCGTCATATATACGCATGGAATTTCCGTCAAAAAGGTATCAAGACTACCTCATGGCAAAGCTCGTCGACGACCGCACCGTGCTCATAGAGAACGGCGCAGTGGTGAAAAAGACGGGCATATACATTGACATACTGCCTATGGACGGTCACCCGGATGACGAAAAAAAGCGTGCGAGGCACCTTAAAAAGCTGTCGAGCCTAAACACAAAATTCCACATGGCAAAGAGCGGATTTGCGTCGCTGAGAGGAGCAAAGGGGTATATATACAGGCTTATATACAAACCCTGGCGCATAATTAAAAGGCTTGAGCGTATCGCCCAAAAATACCCTTATGAAAAGGCACGCCGCGTGGGTCTCGTCATAGAGGGCGATGCCGAAAAGGAGTGTTTCTCCAAGGAGTGGATCGAGCCGTCCGTACTTTTGGATTTTGAGGATATGAAGCTGAATGCCCCCTGCGGCTACAGATCACACATGGTGAAATTCTATGGAGCACATGTCGCTGATCCAAGCTGCTACCACAATCTGCCTCAATACCCCTCAGGGCATTCGCATACGGCTTATTGGAAAGGAGAAGATTCAAATGGGCTTTAACGTGAAACACTTAAACAAATACTTTCGCTGGGTAAAGCAGACCGGAAAAAACTACCTCGCCAACAAGCGCGTATCGGGGAAGTTTGCAAAGCTGTGTCTGGATCTTGACGTTGCACTCCTTCGCCAAAGAGGGGGTGATATCGATAAAAAGGCAAAGAAAAAGCACGACTATTTACTTGGCTATCTCAGAGCGCTGTGTCCGGAAACGCTCGAAAAATATGGGAACTTACCCGAGCCTGAGGGCTTGAATGAGCCGCAAAGCGACATAAAGGTATGGTCGATGTGGTGGCAGGGCGAGGAAAATGCGGACAAGCTTTTCCGTATGTGCATCGACAGTGCGCGCAGGGAAACTGGCTGTCCCGTGACGGTATTAGACAAGGATAGCTACAAACAATACTTTAAAATACCCGCATTTATACTCGATAAATATTTGGCCGGCAATATAAACCCCGCACATATTTGCGACTATATGGTGGTGTCGATACTTGCCGAGCAGGGTGGATTCTTCACCGGCGCAACAGTATGGTGTTCTCAGCCAATACCCGAAAGAATACTGCGGGCACCGTTTTACGTCTGCAAGGCGGAAACTGAAAGCACATATCTTATGTCACGATCCCGCTGGGTGGGCTATTTGCTCGGCGGCAAAAAGGAGTTTCCGTTGTTTGGATTCGCACGCGATTTTCTGAACGAATACTGGAGCAAGATGGACTATGTGGTGGATTATTTGCTGCTCGACTACATATTTGAGCTTGCATATCAAACCGTTCCCTGCGTAAAACGGATCATAGACGAAAATCCCGATAATAACCTTCTGAGGAACGAGCTTATCGGCCGCCTTGGAGATGAATACGATGAGGAGCAATTCAAGCGCTTCACCGAAGGTGACACTATGTTTTATAAGCTTTCGTGGAAGTTTGGCAGTAAAGACACCGAAACCGTCGGCGGCAAGCTGACAAATTATGGATATATGCTGGATAAATATTTGCAAAGCAAACGGGGGAAAGATTATGGAAAAATCCAGAATGATTAAATTTCCGTGTCATGGAGATGAGCGTGGTTGGCTCGTTGTTGCAGAGGGCGGCGGCGATATTCCGTTTGAAATAAAGCGTATTTTCTACATTTTCGGATCCGAGCGGGATGTTGTGCGCGGAAGGCACGCAAATATAAACAGCGAGTTCGTACTGATAAATGTGGCGGGAAGCTGCAGAGTAAGGGTGCTTGATGGTTTGGGCGGAGAGGAGATATTTTCACTTGACAGTCCGCACACGGGCGTGTACATTCCCCGCTATACATGGAAGGAGATGTACGATTTTTCGCCGGACAGCATACTGCTGTGCATATCGAGTGAGAAATACGATCCCTGTGAATATATAAGGGATTATGATGAATTTGCCGACATGATGAAAGGGGAGCAATATGACCGTTGAATTTGTCAACCTAAAAAGTTCCTATGATCTTTATGCCGAAGAGTATGAGAGAGCAGCGATTCGTTGTCTGCGCTCGGGCTGGTATATATTGGGAAACGAGCTTTCCGAATTTGAAAAGAGGTTTGCGGATTTCATCGGCAGCAAATATTGTATAGGAGTAGGTAACGGACAAGAGGCGCTGATACTCGCTTTCCGTGCGCTTGGCATTGGTGTGGGTGACGAGGTCATAACGCAGTCCAACGCATACATCGCCTCCGTCTTAGGGATCACAGAAAACGGCGCAACGCCCGTATTTGTTGAGCCGAACGGGTACTTTACAATCGATGCCGACAAGATAGAGGCGGCTATAACGTCTAAAACAAAGGCGATACTTGCGGTACACCTTTATGGGCAGGCATCGGACATGGAACGAATATCCGCAATTGCAAAGGCGCACGGACTGTACCTTATCGAAGATTGTGCACAATGTCACGGAGCGCAGCAAAACGGCAGAATGATGGGAACATTCGGTGATATATCATGCTTCAGCTTCTACCCTACCAAACCAATAGGTGCACTCGGTGATGCGGGTGCGTGCGTCACAAACTCTGCAGAGCTTGAAAACAGGCTGAAAATGCTGCGAAACTATGGGAGTGGCAAAAAGTATGTAAATGAGATACTCGGAACAAATTCAAGGATGGATGAGCTGCAGGCGGCAATGCTTCAGGTCAGTCTGGATCATACATACGACGGCATAAAACGCAGAGGTGAAATCGCCGCACGATACCTTTCAGGTATAGATAATCCCCTTGTAACGCTTCCGAAAGCTGCGCCGAACATGAATCATGTATGGCATATATTTGCGCTTATGACGGTGAAAAGGGACGAATTGCAAAACCACTTGTTGTTATGCGGCATAAAGACTGCTGTTCACTACCCCATACCGCCGCACCTGCAGCAGTGCTACGCATATTTGGGGCATAAGGCGGGCGATTTCCCGATCGCAGAACGTTATGCAAATGAGGAACTGAGCCTCCCCATATACAACGGTATGACCGATGAGGATGTGGACAGCGTTATAAATGCTGTAAACTGTTTTGAGGGCTGACGAATGAATGATGCTATAAAACTGCGACCGCTTGAAACAAAAGATGCACCGTTCATGCTCGAATGGATGCAAGAGCCATCGATTGCCGGTATGTTTCGCTTTGATGCCGAATCTATGACGATCGAGGGATGCATGGACTATATCACACAAGCAGGTGAGTCGGAGAACGATCTGCATTATGCGATTGCCGACCGAAATGATGAGTATTTGGGAACAATAAGCCTGAAGAACATAGATAAAGACAGAGGTGAAGCCGAATATGCCATTTCCACGAGAAAAAAGGTACACGGCATGGGAGTCGCAGCCGAAGCGACCGAGAAACTGCTGGATATCGCTTTTGAAACGCTTGGCTTAAAAAGGGTCTATCTCAATGTTATGACTGAAAATATAAGGGCGAACAAGTTCTATCAAAAGTGTGGTTTTGTTCTTGAACGCACGGAAAAGGATGCTTTTGAGTCAAAAGGAAAAATGCACGATTTGAATTGGTATACGATGGAAAAACCGGAGCAGAGCATAGCCGTAAGCGTAGCCGTAATAACCTATAACATGGAACGTTATCTGCCGCAGCTTTTGGACAGCATACTTATGCAAAAAACCGACTTCAGGTATGAGATAGTGGTGGATGACGACAATTCACCGGATAATTCCCGCAAAATACTTCGGGATTACGAGAGCCGTTACCCTGACAAGTTCGTGCTTTCCCTCCGAAATCGCAACGTTGGAGGGAGCATGAATATGTACGGTGTTCTCCGCCAATGCAGAGGCAAATACATTGCTATACTCGAGGGTGACGACTGGTGGGACTGGGATGGAAAACTGCAATACCAGTACGACTTCATGGAGAGTCACCCTGAATATATAGGAATGTACTGCAACTCCTGGTGTGAACTCAGCACCAGAGAGGTAATACGTATTCCGAGGAGGAAAATAACCGATCCAATGGTGTTTTCGTACAAGGATTTTATGAATTGTCATTTTTTTGACCGCCTGCCGAACAGCACAGATACGGCGTTTTTCAGAAATTTCTTTGCAGATGCGGACGAGAGGGAAGTGGACGTGTTTTATAAAGCGCACAACATGGTCTGGGATCAGTCGCTTGCGCTCATTCTCTACGGCAAGGGTGATGTATATGTAGATCCCAAGCTGGTAAGCCATCACCGCACCATTGTGGAAAAGGGTGGTATGAATTACCAGTCTCTATACGCCGTTGAGGATCATAAGGTGTCCGATGCAAACATGTACGCCCACCATGAGGAGTATATGGAGAATGTTCTTAAAAGGAACTGCACCAAGTTTTATAAGGTGAGAGGAATGCTGTTCGCAGAGGCGTTCTGGACAGCCAAGAAGACAAAGAAAGCCGAGGACAAGGTAAAATATAAGGATATTTGGAACCAGCGCAGAAAAAAATGGCCGCTTGTGTTGTGGGCGTTTGTGTGGGGTTGCGGAACGGTAAAAAGGAAGTTTAACAGGCACAAATGAACTATAAAAACGGTGTAAAAAGCGTATTTTGGGGAATAACTCAGCAGCTGATCACATTGATTTTCGGGCTGGTAGTTCCGCGACTGTTTATAAGCTCGTTTGGCTCGGAGGTCAACGGTCTGTTAGGCTCCATCGGCAATCTTTTCAGCTATCTTGCACTTGTCGAAGCAGGCGTAGGCACGGCGGCGATACAAGCACTTTACGGACCCATAGGGCGTAAAGACAAAGACGAGATAAACAGAATAATGTCCGCCGCCGGCAATTTCTACGGCAAGGCGGGTTGGGTATATCTGGCGGGCGTCATCATCATTGCGGTACTTTATCCCATTACGGTAAAAACGACAATGGATCCGCAGACGGTATTTCTGCTGGCAATACTCAACGGTGCGGGCGGCGTTATAAACTTCTGGGTTCAGGGCAAGTATATGCTGCTGTTCCAAGCCGAGGGAAAAAAGTACCTGCTATCAATAACTACGCTCGTGGTATATGTGGCCCAGAATGTTTTGAAGATAGCCTTTTTGCTTGCGGGCTTCGACGTGGTGATAATCAATGTCGGATGTTTCTGCATCAGCCTTTGCCGAGTGTTGTTTTATTTGGTTTACATCCGCCGGAATTATAAGTGGCTTGATTTTCATGCGAAGCCGAACAAAAAGGCACTTGCCCAAAGCGGAGCTGTGTTCGTACAGCAGATCATGTGGATGCTCTGCTCAAATACGGATGTATTGGTCCTTACCTATGTTGCACAGGACTTAAAGGCGGTCAGCGTCTACGGTGTCTATCTGATGATATATGTTGCGATAGAGAGGCTGTATTCCAATATATTCGGCAGTTTTCACTACATGATGGGGCAAAAATTCAATGTAGACAGGGAGAGTTATATGTCTGTTCACCGCATATACGAAGCGTTGAGCATGACGGTTGCGTTTGCCTTATACACGATTGCGTTTGTGTTGACCACCCCGTTTATGAGGGTATATACTGCCGGAATAACCGACGTTGCCTATGTCGACAAATATTTACCGTTTTTGTTTGCGTTTATGCACCTGCTGGCATCTGCCCGTGAGGCATCGAGCCGCGTGATAAACTTTGCGGGACACTTTAAACAGATGCAGGGTCGGGCGATATTGGAAACGGTTATCAATATTGTCGTTTCGGTCGTTGCGGTGTATTGGCTTGGCATATACGGCGTTCTTATCGGCACCATTGTCGCTTACCTGTACCGTGCAAATGACATAATAATCTACGCCAACCGAAAGATACTCAACAGGAGCTGTTGGGCTACCTACCGCCTATGGATTATCAATATGGCGGTATTCGTGATCGTCTGGCTGATTAGTTTATTTATAGATCTGACCGTTGGAAGCTTTGTTCAGTTCTTACTTATTGCCATACCGACGGGTATAGCGATTTGTGCGGTATATATTACCGCATTGTGGCTGTTTGAAAGAAAGAGCGCACGGTATTTATTGAACATGGCGAAGGAGGCGGCCAAAAGGATTATGAAAAAATAATACGGAGGTATTTTGTATGAAAGGTATCATTTTAGCAGGAGGCGCAGGCACGAGACTTTACCCGCTTACCATGGTAACGTCGAAACAGCTTTTGCCCGTGTACGACAAACCCATGATATACTACCCCTTGTCCACGCTTATGCTCGCCGGAATACGGGATATTTTACTCATATCCACGCCGACGGATTTACCGAACTTTGAGCGGCTTTTGGGCAACGGGGGCATGTTCGGTGTGAATCTGTCGTACAAGGTACAGCCCTCCCCCGACGGACTTGCGCAGGCGTTTCAGCTTGGGGAGGAGTTCATAGGTGATGATTGTGTCGCCATGGTTTTGGGCGATAACATATTCTACGGCAACGGTCTGAGCAACGCATTGAAAAAGGCAAACGAAAATGCGACAAAGGGAAGGGCTACGATATTCGGCTATTACGTCACCGACCCTGAGCGTTTCGGCATAGTCGAGTTTGATAAGGACGGACGGGTACTGTCGGTTGAAGAAAAGCCGAAGGTGCCTAAGAGCAACTATTGTGTCACGGGTTTGTATTTCTACCCGAAGGGAGTGTCAAATATGGCGTGGGATGTTAAGCCGTCTGCGCGGGGCGAGCTTGAGATAACAACCTTGAACGATATGTATTTGCAGCAGGACCTGCTCGATGTGCAGCTTTTGGGGCGCGGCTACGCATGGCTTGATACAGGCACCATGGATAGCCTTGTAGAGGCAGCAGACTTTGTCAGGATGATTGAAAAGCGCCAGAGCATAAAGATATCCGCACCCGAGGAGATAGCCTACCGCAACGGTTGGATAACAGAGGCAAAATTGCGCGAGGCGGCGGAACGCTATGGCAAATCCCCTTACGGGCAGCACTTGAAGAATGTAGCTGACGGAAAGGTGATGTACTGATGGAACGTATAGATACAAAACTTGATGGTGTGTATATAGTCGTGCCGGATGTTTTTGGCGACCATAGAGGCTATTTTATGGAAACATACAACAAGGCAGCGTTTAAAAAGCTGGGGATAAGCAATGACTTTGTTCAGGACAATCAGTCCTATACTGCTAAAAAGGGTACGCTCCGCGGTATACATTTCCAAAACGCACCCATGGCGCAGGCGAAGGTGGTTCGTGTAACTCGCGGTGCCGTAATGGATGTTGCGATAGATCTTCGAAAGGGGAGTCCCACCTACAAACAGTGGGTTGCGGTTGAGCTTTCTGCCGAAAACAGGCGCATGCTTGTAATACCGAGAGGCTTTGGCCATGGCTTCCGCACGCTGACGGATGATGTCGAGTTTTGTTACAAGGTGGACAACCTATACAGCAAAGAGTGCGACAGGGGCATACGCTTTGACGATCCGAGCATTGGGGTTGATTGGGGTGAGGTATATGACGAACTGTTGTCGGCAAAGGATATGAATGCGCCTTTGCTTGAAAACAGCGATTGTAATTTTGTGTTTGGTGAAATTTGAGGAGGTACGACATGACAATTATCGTAACGGGCGGAGCCGGCTTTATCGGTTCAAACTTCATATTCCACATGCTGGAGGCACACCCCGGCTATCGCATAGTCTGCATTGACAAGCTGACTTATGCGGGTAATCTTTCTACGCTTGCCCGCGTAATGTGCGATACCAACTTCCGTTTTGTCAGAGCGGATATATGCGACAGGAAGGCAATTTACAAACTTTTCGAGGAGGAGCATCCGAACATAGTTGTGAACTTTGCTGCAGAGAGCCATGTGGACAGGTCGATTGAAAACCCCGAGGTTTTTCTTCAGACCAACATTTTAGGCACGCAGGTACTCATGGATGCCTGCCGGAAGTATGGTATAGATCGTTATCATCAGGTATCTACGGACGAGGTTTACGGCGATCTGCCCCTCGATAGGCCCGATCTGATGTTTACCGAGGAAACGCCTATACACACAAGCAGTCCCTATTCGGCGTCAAAGGCGGCGGCGGACTTACTGGTTTTGGCATATCACCGTACATTCGGACTGCCGATTACTATCAGTCGATGCTCGAATAACTACGGTCCTTACCACTTCCCGGAAAAGCTGATACCGCTTATGATAGCAAACGCCCTGAATGACAAAAAGCTTCCCGTGTACGGCGAGGGCCTGAATGTGCGTGACTGGCTGTATGTTGCGGATCATTGCAAGGCGATAGATTTAATAATCCACAAAGGAAAAGTCGGAGAGATTTATAATATAGGCGGACATAACGAGATGAGGAACATTGATATTGTAAAGCTTATCTGTAAGAATCTTGATAAGCCCGAAAGCCTCATAACTTATGTCACTGACCGAAAAGGGCACGATATGCGTTATGCGATAGATCCAACGAAGATACATGATGAGCTTGGCTGGCTTCCGGAAACAAAGTTTGCCGACGGCATAAAGCTGACCATTGATTGGTATCTTGACAACCGTGACTGGTGGGAAACCATAATCAGCGGTGAATACAGAAACTATTACGAACGGATGTATGGGGAGCTACAGTAACCCCTATTCCAAAGAAAGGCAGCAATATTATGAAAATCCTCATCACCGGCGCAAACGGACAGCTCGGGTATGATGCTGTCGTTGAGCTTGAAGGGCGCGGACATGCGGTTATAGGCTCCGATGTCGCAGAGAAATTTGCGGCTGAAAAAACGTTCCCCTATGTTTCCCTGGACATAACGAATGCCGAAGCGGTGGCAAAAACGATAGAAGAGCTGGCCCCTGATGCCGTGGTGCATTGTGCGGCATGGACAGATGTTGACGGAGCCGAGGATGATGCCAACATAGAAACGGTGCGTGCGGTCAATGTAGACGGTACGGCTAACATTGCGGAGGCGTGCAGAAAGATCGACTGCAAGCTTATCTATATAAGTACAGACTATGTTTTCGATGGGCAGGGCGATGCGCCTTGGAAGCCTGACTGCAAGGTATATAAACCGCTAAATAAATACGGTCAAAGCAAGCTTGACGGCGAAAAGGCCGTGAAAAACACATTGGAAAAGTATTTCATTGTCCGCATAGCTTGGGTCTTTGGAATGAATGGTAAAAACTTCGTCAAAACCATGCTCAATCTCGGCAAGACGCACGATACATTACGTGTTGTAAACGACCAAATCGGCACGCCTACATATACGCCTGACTTGGCAAGGCTGCTTGCTGATATGCTTGAAACGGAAAAATACGGTTATTACCATGTCACGAATGAGGGGGGATATATAAGCTGGTACGACTTTGCCTGTGAGATATTCAGGCAGGCCGGCATGAACGTGAAAGTACTGCCTGTCAGCACCACGGAATACGGTGCATCGAAGGCTGAGCGTCCCCGAAACAGTCGTCTTTGCAAACAAAAACTAAGGGATAACGGATTCTCTGCTCTCCCTGATTGGCGGGATGCGCTGAAAAGATATTTGACTGCGGTTTCAAAATAACAACCTTGTTCAAATCTATCCAAAGAAGAGCACTCCTCTCCCTCCCGCCGCTTCTGCTTGCCGCCGTTTTGATCTCGGCGGTCGTGT